>DAISIS010000122.1:0-9489 GCA_036821925.1 Pirellulaceae bacterium | reverse complement strand
GCGATCGGCCGGGAATGCCCGGCCCGCCGAGCACCCGACCCGTGCCACCTGGTCTGCGCCCTGGTGACCGCCCCGGTGATCGGCCTGGTGATCGGCCTGGTGATCGGCCCGGTGATCGGCCCGGTGATCGGCCTGGTGATCGGCCTGGTCCGCCACCGCGGCCGCGTCCGGTGCCATGGCCTGATGTGCGCCCTGGCCGACCGGGTCCTGGGGATCGGCCGATTGTGGGCGGTCATCGTCCGTTGCCGCCGCCGTCGGTAATGCCCGGTCGTCCTCGTCCGCCGGACGGTGGCAACACGATCATCAACCAATGGACGAACAACTATTTCAACCGGAATCGTTATCGGCCGGGGCATGGCGGTTGGGGATATCGTCCGAATGACGCGTATTGGGGCGATCACTGGTACGATCGCTACGTACATCGGCACCACCACGTCTGGTACCACGGCGCGTGGAGCGGCAATTGGGGTGGCCGCTGGTATGTGCCGCTGGTGTACGGGGCCACCACATGGGGCCTTGCCGCGGCGCTGCCGACATGGGGTTACAGCTACCATTACAGCTATGCGAATCCCTACTATGTGGCGTCGGCGCTGCCTGCGTATGACTATTCTCGTCCCATTGTCATCAACACCTACAATCTGCCGGCGTCGGACGCAGCGGGCGAGGTAGCACCCGAGCAGGCGGCTGCCGCAGCGGCGGAATCGCCTCAACGTGACGAGGGTTACCAGTTCTTCGATGCAGCGCGCAACGCGTTTTCCGGGGGCGACTATGCCCGCGCGCTGGAATTGACCAGGCGGGCGGTACGGTCGATTGCCGACGATCCCCTGGTGCATGAGTTTGGCGCGTTATGCCTGTTTGCACAGGGTGATTACAGCCGCGCGGCGGCAGTGCTCAATGCGGTCCTGGCCGCTGCGCCCGGCATGGACTGGACGACCATGAGCAGTCTGTATCCGAAGGTCGACACCTACACGCAGCAGCTGCGGAAGCTGGAGGCGTTCACCCAGCAGCAGCCGGCCGATGCGGCCGCCCGTTTCGTCCTGGCCTACCACTACCTCGTGGCCGGTCACACCGACGCGGCTGTCGACGAATTGACGGCGGTGGTTGCGAGTCAGCCGGAGGACAAGGTGGCCCAACGCATGCTCGAATCGCTCCAGGGGCCGGCCGAGACCCCGCCCGCTCCGGCCCAGGCTCCGCCGGCGCCGGCAGCGCCGCCCGCCGAGTTGGCCTCGGACGCGGATGCTGAGGCGTCGACCATGGAGGGCACCGATCTGGTCGGCACGTGGCGCGCTGAACGCGAAGGGGATGCGTTCGAATTGCGGGTCGACGACGATGCCGCGTTTGTCTGGAAGGTGACGCCCAAGAGCGGCGCGCCGGTGGAGATCACCGGGCCGCTGGTCGCCACCAGCGACAAACTGATTCTGGAAAGCCAGGACCAGGGGACCATGGTGGCGAACGTCACGTCTCTTGGAGCCGACGCCTTCCAGTTCGTGGCCGCCGGCGGTCCGCCGGACGACGAAGGGCTGACCTTCAAACGCGTCAAGTAGACGGCTTGGTTTTCGGTCGCTTCAGCTGGATCTGTTGGTTCTTCTGTGCCTGCATTTTCTTGCGCAGATGGGCGAACTTCGTGGCCGGTCTGCGCGCGGTCTGCCGCTGGCCCTTGGACATCTGACGGACCCCCCAGTTGCCCCCGCTCGCACAGCAAACCCAGGCTACTTCAGGTACGAATCAAACACCCGTACCTTGGCCCAATTGTCCTGGAACTGCTCGATGAACTTCATGTGGCGGGGGTGCGTTGAGTACTTGTCGTGAGCCGCTTTGTTGCGGAACACCAGGTTCAACGCCACCTCGAATCCCTGGTCGTTCACGTCGCGCTGGAATTCTTCCCCCCGCACACCGACCGAGAAATACACCATGCCGTCGTGATCCGACAGGTACTCCTTGCAGCCCGCCA
Organism: Pirellulaceae bacterium; assembly: GCA_036821925.1. Taxonomy (GTDB): domain Bacteria; phylum Planctomycetota; class Planctomycetia; order Pirellulales; family Pirellulaceae; genus JAAYDI01. The sequence continues at coordinate 7,538 of DAISIS010000122.1, read as the reverse complement.
CCAGCTTGTCCACCGCGGCGCTCGAGTTGTCTTTCAATGTGAAGTAGACCATGTGAGACATCTGAGGATCGGCAGCAACTGCTGAGACAACCGGACAGAGAACGAACAGGGCGGCCAGCAGGGTCAGGTAGCGACTCATGGGAGCTCCTTAATCGCAAATGGCGATAGAACGAATAGTGGTTTCCAATCCGATGACGCAACTGGCAGGCTATTCTCTTCCTCACCGCTGCATTTTTCAACCGCCCAGGCCCGCGGGGGGCCAGGGAGTCCCTCCTATCAGCGGCCGAGGATCCGTATTCGCCCGTCTCCAGTCTTGGTGCGTATCCGGCCGGCCGGCGGGGCGTGAATCTGTAGCGAAGAAAACGATTGAATCTTTTGCGGTGAGTTTGCCGATGGAAGGGGCAGGCGAATTTCTCTATGGGAGCCATTGCGCATGAGAATCAACTTCTTCGACTGGATTCGTGAAGGGGTTCGTCAGTCTATTCTGCTGGGGCTGTCTGACGCGGCGGTTGAAATCGGCTCGGACAAGGACGTGGAGGTGCTCAATCAGCAACTCCTGGCGTCGCTCGATCAGGGCCGGATCGTCGACGACTCGGCCAAGGCGAATCGGGGACGCCGCAAGGCCTTAGGACGTTCGCTCAGCCAGATCGTCGAAGCTCCGTAGCGGCTGCACGCGCAGCGCCGGCTGGTCGGCCATTGCGGCTGCCGGTGCCCGTCGTCAGCCTGGTCGGATGAGCATCTGCCTGTGCAGCCGCGTCACGCGCTGCTGGGGGTCGAACTGCCGGCATGATCCGGGTACTCTTACAGTGACCCCTCATCCCGTTCCCCAAGAAACAGGCAGGACGATGGAATATCGCACCCTCGGCAAGACTGGCATACGCGTCTCGGCGCTCGGTTTCGGCGCGATGCGACTACCGGTCACCGGCCAACCGCACGAGGTGGATGAAGACGCGACGATCGACATGCTGCGGTACGCGATCGACCAGGGCGTCAATTACGTCGATTCGGCGTACGTGTACCACGATGGGCACAGCGAGATCGTTGTGGGCAAGGCGCTCCGGGACGGTTACCGAGCGAAAGCATATGTGGCCACGAAGTGCCCCGTCTGGATGGTCGAGCAGACCGCCGACTTCGACCGCTTTCTCAATGAGCAGTTGGCCAGACTCCAGACGGACCATATCGACTTCTATCTGCTGCATTGTCTCCAGCAGGGGAACTGGCAACGCATGCAGCAGCTGGAGGTCGCCAGCTGGGCTGAACGGGCTCAACGCGATGGGCGGATCGGGCAGTTCGGCTTCTCGTTCCACGACAGCTTCCCCGTGTTTCAGGACATCGTGGACGCCTATGACTGGGGCTTCTGCCAGATCCAATACAACCTGGTCAACGAGAACGTGCAGGCGGGGACGGCCGGTCTGAAATACGCGGCAGCGAAAGGGCTGGGCGTGGTGATCATGGAGCCGCTTTTTGGCGGCACGCTGGCCAACCCGCCGGACGCGGTGCGCCAGCTCTGGGACGAAGCCGGGTACCAGCCCGCCCGCGTTGCGCTGCGCTGGGTGTGGGACCAGCCCGAAGTGTCGCTGGTCCTGAGCGGCATGTCGGCCAGAGTCCAGGTGGAGCAGAACATCGAGACGGCGCGCGAGGCCGGCGTGGGACGCCTGACCGACGGCGAACGGGCTGTGATCCGGCGGGTCCAGGAGAAGTACGAGGAGCTGTCGCCCGTTCCATGCACCAAGTGCGGTTACTGCCTGCCCTGCCCGCACGGGGTCGACATTCCGCTGAACTTCGAACTCTACAACGAGGCCACGGTCTTTCAGGGCAGCAGCGTGGTGCTGTGCCGGAACCTGTACCACAGCCTCTCCGAGTCACAGCGCGCAGCGGCCTGCGCAGCGTGCCACACCTGTGAGGATCTGTGCCCTCAGAAGATCGAAATCAGCCGGCTCATGGGTGAAGTCGGAAAGCACTTCGCCTGAGGGCAGGTCGCACGCCATCCCACTGCCCACGCTCGTCGCACCCGCCGCGATTGCTGGTCCGAGATGAGCGGTCCGGTGTGAGCGGTGCGGGTCTCCGACCGTTTACCAGCGGTCGCGGTCGCGCCCGCCGCCGCCACCGCGGCGCCCGCCGCCGCCGCCGCCACCACCACGCGGTCGGTCTTCGCGCGGCTTGGCTTCGGTCACCTTCACGGATCGGCCGTCGATCTCCGTTTCATGCAGAGCCTGGATGGCGGCCTGAGCGGCTGCGTCACTGCCCATCTCCACAAACCCGAACCCTCGGCTGCGGCCCGAGTCGCGATCGACAACCACCTCCGCACTGACCACTTCACCGTACTGGGCAAACAGCTCTTCCAGATCTGAGCTGGTCGTGTTGAAGCTTAGATTTCCGCAATACAGTTTTCGTCCCATTGTTCAGACTCCGGAAGGATACATGGAGGTACGCATGCCGTGGTACGGCTCAGTGGACCGATCCCTACAGCGTAGCCGGGGATCGAAGGTGACGACGCTCTCGATCGTGGGAGAATTACAGCAGACTACTCAAACAGCCGAGTTTCAGAAGCAGTAGCTATCTACCAGGACAGTCGGCAAAAGGAAAGGCAGCGGGACAGCCCACTAAGTGTCCCCACGCGTCGTCTCCTTGTAGACCTTCCAAAGCAGAGAGTCGCTACTAGTTGTTCGCAACTTCAAGACGGCATCCTATGCTGCGCCCTGGCGGAAGTCAATCACCGTTGCCGGGGGCGCGTCGGGCGGAAACATACTTGGCGGGTAGCCGTTCGTGTGCCGGCCGCGGCCGCCGCTTTCCGCTTGTGCGGCGATGTCTCATTCCGGGTCGTGCCGGTGCGAACCTGCGGCCGGCCGCAGCGCTGCGGATCCGCACGACTCCGAGAGGGCGGGAATGGCGGCCAGCACATGCCGCACGGCGGCCACCGACAGGCTGTTGCCCACGTACCGCCACGCTTGCTGCACGGTCAGTCCGTCGGGAAGTTGGAAGGATGGTGGAAAGCCGAGCAGGCGGAGGATTTCGCACGGTGCAAAGCGGCGGAGTCCCGTCGTGGTCTGCAGGTACGAGCCGCTCCGGACGTGCGATCGGCCGTAGGCGGACGTGAAACAGCTGGTGCAGGCATGGGCATCGCCGGCATCCACCACGTCGATCGCCGTCGCGTAGCGCTGCGCTATGGGGGTCGGCAGGGCGAGCGCTGCGTCCGGCGCGTCGTCCAGGAAATCCGCCAGCGGCACGGGATGCGGGTGTGGCAGGGGGGCGTCCTGCAGCACGCCTCGTGCGGCAACCAGGTAGAACCGCGCTCGGCGATTGGGGATTCCCAGCTCGGTCGGGCACAGCACGCGCGTTCGCACCTGGTAGTGGCACCGCCGCAGCGTTTCGAGCAGCCGGCGGCAGGCCTGCGAGGTCTGGAAGGGCGGCACGTTCTCCAACGCGACATACGCCGGCAGCATCTCGGCCATCCGCTCGATCACGGCCAGCAGGCCGGCGGCGCGCGGGTCGGCCAGGTCACGCTGGTCTCCACGCCGCGTGTACGGCTGGCAGGGCGGCGATAGCCACCACAGATCAGCCCCCCAGGCACGATACTCGGCGCACGACATCGACTCGATCGTCCGCACCGCCGTCGCGTGCGGGAAATTGTGCGCGTAGACGGCGAGCGCCGTGCGGTCAATGTCGATGGCGGCTGCGATCTGAGCCCGTGGGCCAAGGGCTGCCGCGCATCCGCCGATACCACAGAACAACTCAAGTACGCGCATCGGAGCGCTCACGACACCTGGATGCTCAATACGTCTCTGCCGTTCGCCCGGACCGGCGGCGACGCGCCGGCCGTGTGCCGGGCCCGGCGGCCCCGGTCCCCCGGCGGTCGACGCTGCTGTGGATCTATGATAGTCTGGGTGCCGCTCTGGCATTCCATTTTTTGCGCTGCGGCGACGGAGATCGAGACCCATGCAGAAGACCGTGATTCTGGTGACCCGGCAAGGTTTGGGAACGACGCGCCCTGAGGACGCGGACTTCGGGCTGGACATGCTGGACAAGTTCTTCCATGCGTTGGAGCGGCAGCCGCAGAAGCCGCTGGCCATCTGCTTCTACACCGAAGGGGTCAGACTGCTCGTTCCCGATTCGCCGGTTCTGCTGGGTCTGCAGTTGCTCGCACGGCTCGGCGTCCGCATTGTGGCCTGCCAGTCGTGTATCAATCACTATGGCCTGCAGGACCAGCTGCCCCTTGGGGAAGTGAAGGGAATGGTGGAAATCACGCAGCTGATGGCGCAGGCTGACAAAGTCATTACCGTGTAATCCGTCCAGTGAAGGGAAGACCGACCATGACGATTCGTATTCTGACAGCGTGCCGCCCGGTTCCGGCTGCGGCCCGTTCCATCAAGATGTGGGCCTGCCTGCTGGCCGTCTGTGTCTGCGCCTGCAGCGCAGCGGCGGAGGAGATGCGGACACTCGCGCGGCAGGTGCTGCGTGACAAGATCCGTGGCGGGTGGGCTGGCCAGATGATTGGCGTGGCCTACGGTGCGCCCACGGAATTCCGTTCCAATGGGCGGATCCTGGAGGGGGAACTCAGTTGGAAAGCCGGCATGCTGGAGAACACGATTCACCAGGACGATCTGTACGTCGAGATGACCTTCTCGAAGGTGATGGACGACCTGGGTCTGGACGCGACCTGCCAGCAGTTCGGCGAAGCGTTCAAGGACTCCCAGTATCACCTGTGGCATGCCAATGCCGGCGCGCGCCGGGCCTTGAATCAGGGGATCGCAGCGCCGTGGTCGGGGCATCCGAAATACAACTTCCACGCCAACGACATCGATTTCCAGATCGAAGCCGACTTCATCGGTCTGATGTGCCCCGGCCTGCCGCGCGAATCCAATAAGTACTGTGACCATGTGGGCCGGGTGATGAATTACGGCGACGGGCTGTACGGCGGCATGTTTGTCTGTGGGATGTACGCCGCGGCCTACCTGCAGGATGACCCGCGCGCGGTCGTCGCGGCCGGACTGGCCTGCATCCCGCCCGACAGCCAGTACGGGCGGTTGATCCAGGATCTGCTGGACTGGTCGGCCCAGTCCCCGGACGACTGGCGCAAGGTGTGGCACCTGGTCCAGGACAAGTGGGACGTCAACGATGCGTGCCCCGACGGTTTCCAGGCGGATTTCAACATCGATGCGAAGCTCAACGGCAGCTACATCGCCTTCGGGCTGCTGTTCGGCGGCGGCGACTTCGAGAAGACCATGGAGATCTCCACACGGTGCGGACAGGACTCGGACTGCAACCCGTCAAGCGCTGCGGGGGTGTTGGGCGTGATGCTCGGTTTCGATCGCATTCCGAAGCAGTTCGTCGAAGAGTTGCCGGCGCTGGCTGACCGCAAGTTCGATTTCACCGACTACTCGTTCAACGAGATCGTCGAGTCGACCGAGAAGCGGGCGCTGCAGATCATCGCGGCGACCGGCGGCCAGGTGACCGACACCGAGGTCTCGATTCAGGTCCAGACGCCGCAGGCACCGGCGCTGGAGCAGTGGACACCGGGTATTCCCGACCGCCGTATCGGGGTTGCCGAAGCGGCCTGGCAGTGGTCCGGACCGTGGGCTCAGAGCGGTCAGCTCAAGGTCGCCCGGGAAAGCGGATGTGAGGCCACGCTGCGGTTCTCCGGTGTCGCCGTGGCCGTCCTCGGCCAGCTCAACCAATCGGGCGGCCGCGCCGAGGTGTATCTGGACGGCGCGAAGCAGGAACTGGCGCTGGACGCCTATATCGTCCCCAACACGCATGACAACGTGCTGTGGCAGGCGTACGGCCTGCCGTCGGGCGACCATGTGTTGCGCATCGTGGCGACCGGTACGGCCGATCCGCGATCCGAGGGGCATGAGATCGCCATCTCGCAGGCTGTTGTGTACCGGGATGACAAGACGCAGGCACATCCCGATTCGACGCAATGGGACCGGCTGTTCTCGGAGGATTTCTCCGACGCCCAGGCTCCGGCGGGAATCTGGTCGTGGCAGGACGGTGTGCTCACGGCAACGGAAGACCAGTGCATCTGGACCGCCCAGGAATACGAGAACTTCCAGCTGGACCTGGAGTTCAAGACCGACCACGGCACGAACAGCGGTGTTATCGTGTACTGCTCGGATCTGGAGAACTGGATCCCCAACTCCGTGGAGATCCAGATTGCGGACGACTTCGCGTCCCAATGGGCCGACAGCCCGAAGAGCTGGCAATGTGCGGCGATCTTCGGCCATCTGGCGGCGTCGGAGAGTGTGGTGAAGAAGCCGGGCGAGTGGAATCGCATGACCATCACCTGCCGCGGACCGGCGATCTCGGTGCTGCTCAACGAACGCCTGGTGACGGAAATCGACCTGCGGAACTGGACGTCAGCCACGCAGAATCCGGACGGCAGTGAGATCCCCGCGTGGCTCAACAAGCCGCTGGCCGACATCGCCACGCGCGGCCGCATCGGTCTGCAGGGTAAACACGCCGGCGCCCCCATCTACTTCCGCAACCTCCGGATCACCTCGCTCCCGGCGGACTAGGCCCGGCGCGCAGCGGACTCATTCGCGGACCGAACCGGCGGCACCAGCCGCCGGGCGGTCGGGCGCGCGCCCCAGCGCGCCCCAGCGCGTGGGAAACTTGACCGGTCCATCCCCGGCGTTAACATGCCAACGTCGAAGCCCAGATCACGGTGTGAACGCGGGCCCAGGTCGGAGGTCGGCCCGGGGCTTGTGCTGCGGTGTCACACTGCGCACTGGGGCGTGAAGCCCGGGCGGCGAAGGAGGATGGCTGATGAAACGACGGGAGTTCCTGGCTGGAGCGGCGGCCGCCCTGTGCGGTCCGGTGTGGGGCGCTCGCCGCGGCGGGGCGGATCAGGGATCGGCCGAGAGCTGCTGCGCTCGAACCCACGCTTCACCCGCGGCGGCGATGCAGGCCCCCCGCGAAACGCTGGTGTACGTGCCGGCGATCTACACGGGAACCGATGTCGACGCGCCGGATTACCTGGCGACCGTCGATGTGGATCCGGCGTCCGCGACCTGCGGCCAGGTGATCCATCGCCTGGACATGCCGAACCTCGGCGATGAACTGCATCACTTCGGATGGAATGCATGCAGCAGCTGCCACGGGGATCCCACGCGGGCCCGCCGGTTCCTGGTCCTGCCCGGGCTCAGCTCCAGCCGCATTCACGTGATTGACACCGAGCAGCCGGCAGCGCCGCGACTCCACAAGGTGATTGAACCCGAGGAGATCGCGCAGAAGACGCACCTGTCGGCACCCCATACCGTCCACTGCCTGGCCGACGGCCACGTCATGATCTCCATGCTCGGCGATGCCACCGGGGCCGGCCCGGGCGGATTCCTGCTGCTCGATCAGGATTTCGAGATTGTCGGCCGGTGGGAGCAGACGACACAGGCCATGCACTTCAACTACGACTTCTGGTATCAGCCCCGCCACAACGTGATGGTCAGCAGCGAATGGGCGGCACCCGCTACGATCAACCAGGGATTCAGGATGGAGGATGTAGCAGCCGGCAGATACGGCCGCCGGCTGCAGTTCTGGGATTG
>DAISIS010000121.1:0-12586 GCA_036821925.1 Pirellulaceae bacterium | reverse complement strand
CTTGGGTATTTCGTCATTCGTCCTTCCCCCCGTGCTTGGGTATTTCGTCATTCGTCCTTCCCCCCGTGCTTGGGTATTTCGTCATTCGTCCTTATCATCTCCCTGGTTCCACTCGCATTTACACAACAAGAATGCCATGTCACTAGCTGCGACCTATGGTGCCGGCAGGTTCGGCTTGTCTTTTGAACTCTACCCCCCCAAGACGCGGCAGGGCGAAGCGACGCTGCTGCGGCACGTGCGTGAACTGATCGCCTGCCAGCCAAGTTTCATCACCTGCACGTACGGCGCGGGCGGCTCGACTCGCACCCAGACACTGGAGGTCATCAAGCAGGTAAAGGACCGGTTCCACGTGCCCATGGCATCGCACCTGACCTGTGTGGATTCGACGGTCGACCAGCTGCGCAGCTACCTGGCAACCGCTCAGCAGGCCGGGGTCGACTACATCGTGGCACTGCGGGGCGATCCGCCATCGGGCGAGACGGTGTTTCGGTCGCCGGCCGACGGTTTGCGGCACGCGAGCGAACTCGTGTCGCTTGTTAAAGCCGAGTTTCCCGATTTTGGCGTTGCCGTGGCCGGCTATCCGGAGACGCACCGCGAGGCACTCAGCCCCGAGGAGGACCTGCAGCACCTGAAGCACAAGGTGGATATGGGCGCCGACGTGGTGATCACGCAGCTGTTCTACCACAATGACGACTTCCTGCGTTTCCGCGACCGGTACGAAGCCGCCGGCATCCGCGTCCCGCTGGTGCCGGGCATCCTGCCCGTGAACAACCTGTCGCAGATCCAGCGCATATCCTCGATGTGCGGCGCCACGCTGCCGCCGGCGTTTGTCGAGCAGTTGTCGGCCCGCGAGGATCCGCAGTGGCAGTATCAGGTGGGGGTCGAGTTCGCAGCGCGGCAGGTCCGCGAGCTGGTCCAGTGCGGCGTGCCGGGCATCCACTTCTACGTGCTCAACAAGTCCCAGTCGACACTCGCCGTGCTCCAGGCCGTCTCGCAGCTCTGACCCCCCCGGTCAGACGCGCGCGTGAGCCAGAGCGCGCAACGTGCCGGCAAGAATGCGGGCAAGAATGCGGGCAAGAACGAACGGAGCGGGAGGTGGCCGCTGCACAACCACCTCCCGCGTCCGGTACCCTGTCCGCTCCGAGGACCCGCGTCCCGCCTCGCCAACGCCGGGGTGCGCCGGACCTGCGGGTCACCTGTCACATCCCCTGTACGTCACGCGTTGCCAGGGGTCGCCTCCTCGACCGGCGGCACTTCGCACCCGTCCAGGAAGCTGGCCAGCGACCGGCTGCGATAGGGCTGCTGCAGCTTCCGGACGGCCTTCGATTCGATCTGCCGAACGCGCTCTCGGGTGACCGAGAAGATCTTGCCCACTTCCTCCAAGGTGTACGCATAGCCGTCGGCCAGGCCGTAACGCAGCCGGAGGATCTCGCGTTCCCGGTAGTTCAGCCCTTCCATCGCCTCGGCAATCCGGTTCTTCAACGCTTGCTGATTGGTCTCGTACAGCGGGTCATCGTCTCGGTAGTCTTCGAGGAATTCGCCGAAGTAGCTGTCGTCATGGTCGCCCACGGGCTGATCCAGCGACAGGGGTTGGCGGGCCATCTTCATGATGCAGCGGGTGTCGTCCAGCGAGAGGCCGGCGCGGCAGGCGGTCTCTTCCGCAGTCGGGTCGCGGCCCAGCTCCTGGACCAGATCCCGCGTCACCGCCCGCACCTTGCTCATCGTGTCGATCATGTGGACCGGCACACGGATGGTCCGGCTCTGGTCCGCGATGGCACGCGTGATTGCCTGGCGGATCCACCACGTCGCGTAGGTCGAAAACTTGTAGCCGCGGGCGTGCTCGAACTTGTCCACCGCGCGCATCAACCCGGTATTGCCTTCCTGGATCAGATCGAGGAAGCTCAGCCCGCGGTTGCGGTACTTCTTGGCGATCGAGACCACCAGCCGCAGATTGCCGGCCGAGAGGGCGCGTTTCGCGGCGTCATACGAGTGCTGATACAGCCGCGTGCTCTCGATGCGCCGCTTCAACGTCGCCGGGCTCTCGAACGTCAGCCGCATCAGGCAATGCAGTTCCTCCCGCAACTCCTCGACCGAGCGACCCTGCACATGTCCGACCTGCCGGGCCTCCTCGACCTGCAACTGCAGCTCCTGCATGCGATCCGAGATATCGCGCAACCGGTCGAACAGGGGCTGCAGGCGATTGGTGCGCAGATTCATCTCCTCGACCAGCCGCACCGCCTTGTTGCGCCGCCGCACCAGTCGCTGCCAGGCCTCGCGCCGGACGTGCTCGGACAGCCGCTTGTTGATGGCCATGAAGAAGTCCCGCTGGTTGCTGGCCAGCATGTGGCGCAACGTCTGAAGATTCGGGCCCAGTCGACGCATGATGTCCCGTTTGGCCGATGTGTTGGTCACAGACACTTCGATCGTCCGGTCCAGACGCAGCTGCCCGTCAAACACCTGCTGCAACGCCAGGACGGCACCATGCAGGACGAAGTCGGTCGCGAGCATGGAGTGCCGGTAGCGGGTCCGCGTCTGTTCAATCTGCCGGGCCGCCCCGATTTCCTCAGCACGCTTCAGCAGGGGGATCTGGCCCATCTGCATCAGGTACATTCGCACCGGGTCATCGGTGTTGTCTACTAGGCTGCCCGTCGCCGCCGGGCGGAGTTTCTCGTCGTGCGGCCAGCCGTCGTCATGCTCGTCCCCCTCGGAATCGACCGCGTGCTGGACACGGCGGCGGATCGAAAGGGTCGCATGACCGTTGGACGTGGCACGCCGGATGGGGCGGCCGTCGATCGCGATCGCGCGATTCTTCTTGTCAGCAATTCTGCGGGTCGTCTTGGTCAAGGTGCAGCTCCTTGAGCACGTGAAAAAGCGTTGGTCGGACAGTGGTTGCCTCGTGTCGGACGGTTGTGGTGCAGAACCGAGAATGCACCTGTGGTGCCGAGCCTCGAGCGGCTCTGGCTGAAACACCGCAAACCACTACACGCCAACGACTTAATCGCACCTGACCAATATTGCCGGGACACTCGAGATGAGGCGAAAAGCCTACCCGCGTTGCCTTTTGTCTTCACGCCGCCATGAAAGAGACCGTGAAAGAGACAAGGCCCAGCGATCGCCGGGCCTCGTCTAATGAAGCGGGCAGGTATGAAATGGCTCACGGCTCATGGGCGCCGCGACGGCATACGGAGAATGCACTCAACGTGCCAAACCGCCCGGCGCTCCGGCATCCGACGTAAACGGTTTGTGTTACGCATCATCCGTCGATCGCGGCCGGTCGCAGTCCACCCTCGGGCATCTCACATTGAGAGCTCGATCCTGGATCGGGACCGGTCGCGCCGCTGGACCGCCCCTCGCACCTGCCGGCAACCAGAAAGCTACGTGGGCTTGACCACCTCACCCGGGACACCCGGCAAGACCGTGCGCGGATCGACGGCCGAGCTGGGGACATCGGGAGGACGTCGCGCCAAGTCTCCCGGCTTGAGGTAAAAGACGCGCCGGATGTAGCCGTTCGTGTCCGCACTGCGTGGGGCGTTCAGAGTGAGTTTCGAATAGCCGACGACACGCGCATCGTCCCCCAAATAGATTGGCCCTCGACGGCTCATCACCCCCTGCACGAGACGGGCACGCACGAATGGAAGCTGCGCGATATCGCTCAGCCACACGATGCTCTTCTCGTACGAGAGCGGATCGTCCTTCGACCAGGCCTCCAACTCCTCGGGAGACAGCAGCCGGATGATCTCTTGCGCGCCGTCCTTGAGTTCGCGGATTCGCGTCTTCATGGAAAACGAGTCTCTTGCGCCCGCCGACTCACGCGTCAAACGGGCACTCAGCTGGAGTGACGGCATCCGGTTCCAGAGGGCGGTGCCGAGCCAAGTGACCTGCCACAGCACCATTGTAATTCCGGAGCAGACCGGCCCCAGCCCCTGCCGCAGGCCCGCCAAGAAAAAAAACTGGGACGCGACCAACCTTGCGGTCAATCGCGCCCCATCAGCGGGATCAAGATAATCTGAGGGTCGCGCGGGGCACATGCCCACGACTGCCTTCACTCAGCCGGTTGAACCCTGCGCTTCACGAGCAGATGGAGAAGAGACGCGCCTCTTCGCAGTCACCATATGTCCCGATAAAACGTAAAAAAAGAACTCCAAGTCTCCAGTCGCCTCTTCCCCAATCTGCTCGTGAGCCCCGTGTCCCTCATTCGGCTTGACAATAAAGCAACCTGCGTGCCAAACGGCCGGGCCCACTGGCGGACCGCCCCAAGCCGTGATACACAAAGCACTTCAGGCATACCGCTCAGATCGCCTGCGGCATGCCGCACATGCTGAATGGTCCTACATTGAGATATCAGTCTCGGATGGGGACAGCTTCCGCAACCGGTCCGCGAGATGCTACGGTGGGTGCTGGCCCCGGTTCCCGCCATGGGAGACTCGACAGTGATGGACGAATTCGTCAAGGTCCGCGTGCATCCGCCGAGCGGCACGATCGTTCTGCAGCGGCCCGAAAAACGTAATGCGCTGACCCGCCTCATGCTGCTCCAGGTCCAGCAGGCATTCGATGATCTGCACCAGGAGCGCAAGGTGCGGGCCGTGATTCTGACCGGTGCGGGAACCGCCTTCTGTGCGGGGGTGGATCTGGCTGAGGTCCATGCGACTTTCAGCACGGAGGATGCGTTGGAGCAGTGGCATCGCGACACACTCCAGCTGAAACGGCTGTTCGAGACGATGCTGCAGTTCCCCAAACCGATCATCGCTGCGGTGAACGGTCCCGCCGTCGGCCCTGGCGCAGGCCTGGTGCTCGCGTCTGACATCGTCCTGGGCACACCGGGCGCGCAGTTTGGACTGCCCGAACCGAAGCGCGGCCTGGTCGCCGGGATCGTCTCGCCACTGCTGGCGTTTCGCGTGGGCGCAGGCCAGGCCGCCAATCTGCTGCTGTCAGCCCGGCTCATCGATGCCCGCCAGGCGCTCGAGCGGGGGATCTATCACCAGCTCGTGCCCTTCGACCAGGTCTGGGCAGCCGCGCACGACCAGGCCCAGCAGTGTGCGCAATCGTCGCCCGCCGCGATCCAGCTCACCAAACGCATGCTCAACGAGACCATCGGCGAACATCTGGGCACCCTGCTCAGTGCCGGCGCCGCCGTCTCTGCCACGGCGCACACCACCGAAGCGGCCGAAGAAGGACTCGCCGCGTTCCTCGAGAAACGCGATCCAAAGTGGTGGTAGCCCGCCAGAGCAGGCCACGATGGTGCAGGGCCTGCGGCGTCGGCGGAAGCCGAGAGGGGAGGTCGTCGTGGTTGCGGCGCAGCAATTCAAGAAAGAAAAAAGCACCGGGAACCTCACCCACACAGACAAGGTTCCCGGTGCCTGCCACCAGACTTAGCGAAGTGGAGCCCGATTGGAAGGGCGCTGCGCGAGAGCAGTCTGAAGTTCTTCGATTACCATGTTCGTGATGTCCAGATTGCGTTGCAGGACGACGTCACGATTCACCCCCTGCATGACCGACTGCGGATTCTCGGGATCCATCGCGCGGCTGTCGTATCGCAGAACCAGGGCGATTCCATGACGCTGCGCGATGCGATCGATGACGGCGAGGATCTCATTGTAAGACGAGTAGTACTGAAGCGATTCGCGTTGGAGCAGGTCTTTGCGCGTCTGGCGCGACTGCACCTGCAGGTCAGCGGCCTGCCGAGCGAGATCGGCTTCCAGCTGACGATAGTCCGGGCTGCCGGGATCCAGTTCCGACAGCTGTTGTCCACGCTGGGTCAGACTCTGCTTTTTCACCTCCATGTCCTGGTCAGCGTTTTTGGCTTGTTGTTGCAGCGCGTCCAGACTGGCCTTGAATGTGGGATGTGACTCGAACACCTTGGCGATGTCCACCACCGCGACGAGGGTCGAGGGTGCGGCCGACGTGACTCCCGGTCCTTGCGCACGGCCGACTGTGCTCAAGGCAAACAGCACGCACAAACTACCCCACGTTCGACAGAAGCTCCAACTCATCACTCCGCACTCCTTGCTCACTACCGCTCGGGCTCTCCCTACACCTCGTTCATGCAACTCGAGGTGGAGCGAATGATGCGGGAAGTAAAAAGCAGATCGCGTGCCAAACAGCGCGGCAATTTCGCGGCATGCGTCAGAGGGCACTGCAAAGCGTTGATCCGTCAGGCTTTAGTCGCATCCGGAGTGCTGGTGGCCGCACCGCCTCGCCGGCCGGCGACTTGCCAATTCTTACAATGGGCGTTGTAAAGTCTGGAACGCCGCAGTCACCCGGTGCCCCACCGGTCGAGGTCAGCTCGGACCAGTGAGCCGTCGTGGAGCGCGGATGCAATCAGTGCCCCACCGCAGCCAGCGAGTTGAAGAGCGTGCAGATCTTCGACATGGCGGACGCCGCCGCCCGAGATCAATTCTGACCAGGGGTGCTGCGCGGCCAGGGTCCGGCAGAGGGCGATAGTGACCGGCCCCTGCGCGACCCCTACGCCGCTGAGATCGAGCACGATGAGTCGGCGGAATCCGGCCTGGAAGGCCAGGGCGGCAACCTCGGCAGGTAATATGCCGCGCAGCGTCTGGCTGGCCGCCAGCACTTGGCCGGCCTGCAGATCCAGACTGAACACGGCCCGTTCCGGGCCGATCGCCTCCAGGAGTGCCGGCAGCATGTGCGGCGCTGCAAGCGACTCGGACGCCACCACGATACCCTGCAGCGCGCCGGGCGTCTGGCAGCCCTCCGTCAGCTCGTGCACGCGGTCGACATCGGCACAGGCGGCGTCCACCAGCAGCGTCAGTCCGGCGGCGGCCAGCGCGGCCAGGGCCTGTCGATCAGGTGCGCGGCCGGCGATGGCGTCCAGATCCGCCACGTAGGCCCGGCGAAGCCCCAGTTGCGTCACGAAACCGCGTGCTACGGCCGCGGGTGAGGCGGATCGCGCGAGGACGCTGCGCACCGGCTGATACGCCGCTCGCCGCCCCGCCACGGCACGCACCACTTGGCCGGCCTTCAGGTCGATCACGCCGTAGACATTCACGCTGGCTCACACCTACAGACCATCATCCACTACCTTCGACTCGTACAGCGGCATGTGGCGGTAGTAGACTTCCAGAATCATTGTGCACATGGCCGTCGTATAGAGCCGGCCCCCCTTCCCGCCGTGCGGATCGGCAAAGAACCAGCTACCTCGTTCGTGACCGGCGGAAGCCTGGGTTCTTACCAGGTAGTCCCGCATCTCTTCGTTCCAGGGGCGCCACTGTGGCCCGCCGTAATGGTGCATGACCTGGGTGGCGTAGTAGTTGAAGTACATGTCGGTCTTGGAGGGGCCTTCCTGGGCGAGGTAGGTTACGCCACGCCGCAGGCGGGGATCGTAGTGGTCCCAGCCGGTGTACATGCGAATCAGCAGGCCGATCGCAGTCGGGCCGGGGCTTCGGGCGCGGGTGATGTATCCGTAATACGCTCCCCCCCCGCTCTCCACGCTGTCGAGGAACCGCTCGGCCAGCGTGACGACGGGCGACGGAACATCCAGCCCGGCCATCGCGGCGCTCTTGAGCGCCATCATTTGCCAGCCAAACACGGTGGTGTCGCCGGGCTGACTGGGATAGTAACGCCATCCGCCCGCAGAATGCTGCGCCCAGCAGATGAAGTCGATGGCGTGCTGTGCCGTCTGGCGCAGCGACTCGTCCCTGGTCATGGCATAGACTTCGCACAGAGCGATGGCCGCAATGCCTTGTGCGTACATGGTTCCTTCCTGCAGATCGGCTCCGTGCGATGTCGTCACGGCGTGCGCTTTCAGGTAGTAGATGCCGGCATTGACCACGTCGCGATACTCGCCCTCCAGGTGAGTCTGTCCGGCGCCGAGAAACGGCAACAGGGCCAGGCCCGTAGCGCCGGTCGTGCTGCTCACCGTCCCCGAGTTCTGGCACTGGTTGCCACAGGGCCCTTGGGACAGGTCGAATCGCCATCCGCCGTCCGGCCACTGATGGGCGGCCAGCCAGGCGAGTCCCAGCGCGACCGCGTTTTCGCTCGCCGGCGTGCCCCCGCCACCTTCAATCAACCGGCCCTTGCCATCCCCGCGCCGACCTTCAAAGCCGCCGCCTCTGCTGCCCGATCCGCGCACCACAAGACTGGCGTCCGCCAGGTCCAGGACCGAACCCGCCGAGCCGGCTGACTCGGTTGGCCCGAACAGAATCGGTCCCGCCGACAGACTGAGCGCCGGCCCCGTTTCGATCCGTGCCGCGTCCGCGCCCTCGGACGAGTCACCGATTCCTGCCGCACGCAGCGGCGACGCATCCAGCTGCTCAGCCCCCAACCCTTCACTCGGATGTGTGTTCACAATCAGGGACAGCTCGTCGGCCGGCGGCGAGTAGACGATCAGCAGCGAGAGGATCAGCAGCAGCGCCACATGCAGGACCAGACTCACCAGAAAGCTGGCCGTTTCGCGCATCGTCCAACGGATGTGCTCCGCCGCCAGGTGGCTCGCATCCTCCGCGTCGCCAGCTATCCCAACGGCGGGCGGCAGCGCGGCAGGACGAGCGGCGCGCTGCGCAGCGGCCGCCGGACGCTGCGGATCGAGCGGCTTCGCCACAGGCAAGGGACTCTCGGGCCATTGCTCTCGCGAAGCTTCTGGGGACATGCTCGGCCTCGGGCCCGGAAAACGTGCAGCAAGTGGTCACAGCGGAAAGTCATCTTCGGCCGCCTGTTTGCCATAGATCGGCATGTGCCGATAGTACACTTCGAGGATCATCGTGGCCATCGACGTGCAGTACAGACGTCCCCCCCGATCGGCCCACGGATCCCGCGAGAAGTACCAGCTGCCTTTCGCGTGCCCCTTCGTGTCCTGAGCCGCGACAAGCCGATCGCGCAGCTGACTGTTCCAGGCGTCCCAGGAGGGCCCCCCGTAGTGACGGAGCACCTGGGTGGCATAGTAATTGTAGTACATGTTGTCGGTCGGCCCTGTCTTGTTCAGGTACTCGACCCCCGCCGCCAGCGCTGGTTCATCGTGCTTCCAGCCGAGGTACATGCGGGACAACAGGCCGACGGCGGTGGTGGCCGGTCCGGCACCCGGAACTGTGTAACCGTACTGCGACCCACCAGCCTCTTGGACAAAATCCAGGAACTTGCTGGCCCCCTGAATTGTCCGGCGCGGGACTCTCAAGTAGGCCATGTGGCCGCTCTTGCAGGCCATCAGCTGCCAGCCCAGCACGGACGTGTCTCCAGCCTGCTTCGGTTCGTACCGCCAGCCGCCACCCACCGGATCCTGAGCGTACGCGATGAAGTTCAGCGCAAACTGGGCGGGCTGCAGCAGTTGCGAGTCGTTGGTCATGGCATACGCTTCACACAGCGCAATGGAGGCCATGCCGTGCGCGTACAGCCGGCCGCCGGCGTCACTCAAGTCCCCCATGCCGTTGGCCACCTTCATGTTGCGGATGAGGTACACCAATCCGCGTTCCACCGTCTCTTTGTATTCACCTTCGCGGTGAGTCTGTCCGGCACCGAGAAACGGCAGCAGCGCCATGGCAGTCGCCGCGTTGCGTGCCGGTGGCACCAACCCGGGATGCGAACACTGCCCCCGGCATGTGCCGCGCGTATGGTCGAAGTTCCAACCGCCGTCCCGCTCCTGGTGCACGGCGAGCCATTTGAGCGCCGCCGCGACCGCCGCTTCACTTCCTTCGCTGCCGCCATACTGCTCCAGCATCCCCTTGCGGGCTGCGGCACCGCGCGCTTCGCCCAGCCCCTCGCTGATGCCTCCTCCAATGCGATTCATCAGATCATCGCTCGGCGCCGACAACTCGCCCAGATCGGTCAACTTGAACTCGGCCGGACCCGCGCTGACATCGTCCAGCGACGGGACATCGAGCACCGCCGTTGTGGTCGGCGTCGCAATCGCGTCCGCTGGCGCTTCACCCTCGAACACCGTCACATCCATCGGATCGATGTTCTCGCTCTCCAGATTCTCCACTTCCTCGATCTCGGTCGGATTGGCCACTGCCACGATGTGCGTCGCGGTCGTCTGTTCGGGCAACGTGATCAACGCCAACATCATCAGAAGCACGGCATGGAACACCATGCTGACCGCCCACCCTGGCACCGCTTGAAACAGCCAGAACCGCCGCGACCACCAGTGCGGTCCACTGAATTCCCCGGCCGCATCGGGCTCGGGCTCGCCGCCCGCAGCGTCTGGCACCGGCGGCCGGGTGCCCGGCGGCGTCGCGACCGCCCCCGGCTGCGCCGGAATACCTGCAGGTGGAGCCGCCGCGGTGTGTGGCTTCGCTCTGCCCGGCGCGGGAGCCGCCTCGCGCGACGGTCCGGCCCCTCCGCCTGCTGCCGGCGGCACCTTCGGCTCCGGACTCGCTCCGCGCCCTGGCACGGGCGGCGATTGCTGAGCGTCATCCGGCTTGTTCGCGTCTTCCGAGCCTGACACGCGCGAGTCACTTGCCATGACGTCCTGCTCCGAGAAATCGACGCTGACCCGTGGAAACACATCGGTCCGCGCTTGATGCGGCCCACTGACCCGCCCGCTGCCCGGCCACTGCCACGCCAACCGTTCCCCACAGGGGAGCCGCAGTTCACCCCGGGAATCACCGCCGGAACCATACCACTGGGTGGCACGCAGGCGAGCAACTCCAAGACAGCAAGCGGGTGGGCGCTGATCGCCGCAGCCCCTTCGACAGGTCCAGGTCTATTATATTGTCGGTCAAAGACGCGAATTACGCAACAATGGTCGATCGGGCCTTGGGGCCTTGGGACCGGGATCGGGGCCGGGGCCGTCAGCGGCCAGCGAGCCGGGCAGGCCCGGATTGGCGGCGGCTCGGGCGGATCGGCCAATCGGCCCTGGGCGAACCGGGGCATGATCGTTTACAATCATTCGACATTCATTGCGCAAACAGCACTGCACTATGCGAGGTAGGCACAGATGGCCAAGGGCGGAAAAGGCAAGAAGAAAGCAGAAACCATCTTTCTCGTCTGCGAGGAATCGGGCGACTACAACTACACAGTGCGCCGCAAGCCGGGTGGCGAGAAGCTGAAGCTCAAGAAGTACTGCCCGCGCCTGCGGAAGCATACGCAGCACGTCGAGAAGAAAAAGTAGCGTCGTTGAGCCGCCCGTGCTGACTCTGGCCCAGCCCGTCCGGCCGGAGTACCGGTCCGGGGGTGCTACCGAGCATCGCACCATCCACCGCGGCGTCGCGGGCCGGCTGAACCGGCCGGAGCGGAAAATGTGGGCGCGCCAGGTGTCGATGCCCTTGCAGGGATGGACATGGTCAAGCGTTGGCGGTTTCTGCAGCACGATCCCGATCGCATCGCCTCGCTCGAGTCGCGAGCCGACGTGTCCCCGATCCTTGCCCAGCTGCTGCTCAGTCGCGGCATCACGCAGCCAGAGGACGTGCGGACGTTTCTCGAGGTGAAGCTGACCGGACTGCGCGAGCCCGAGCTGCTGCCCGGCGTGCGCGAGGCGGCCGAGCGCATTCACGCAGCGGTGGTCGACCGGCGACGGATCGTGGTGTACGGAGACTATGACGCGGACGGGATGACCGCGACCGGGTTGCTCTACAACTGCCTGCGTCTGCTGGGTGCAGATGTCGGGTACTACGTGCCAAACCGCCTGGACGAAGGTTACGGCCTGAACGACGACGCTCTGCGTCAGCTGGCCAGCCGCGGCGCGTCGCAGATCATCTCCGTGGATTGCGGCATCGCCAGCGTGCAGCAGGCTCTGACCGCGCGCGAGGTCGGCCTGGAGTTGATCATCACCGACCATCACCAGTTGGCAGACCGCATCCCCGAGGCGGCCACAGTGGTCCATCCACGTCTGCCCGGGTCACTCTATCCGTTTGGGGGGCTGTGCGGCGCGGGAGTGGCGTTCAAGCTGGCGTGGGCTGTCTGCCAGCGGGCCAGCAACGCGCAGCGTGTGTCCCCTCCGATGCGCGATTACTTGCTGGCCGCCATGGGCCTGGCGGCGCTGGGCACAGTGGCCGATGTGGTCCCGCTCGTCGACGAGAATCGCATCCTGGTACGTCACGGGTTGACAAGCCTGCGTCACTCGTCGCTGGCGGGGATCGCAGCGTTGCTGGAGGTGACACAGCTCAACCAGAAACCGCGTCTGACGAGCGAGGATGTGGGCTTCTCGCTGGCCCCACGACTCAATGCGGCCGGCCGGCTGGGGCAGGCGACCCTGGGGGTCGAACTGCTGACCACCCAGTCGCCTGAACGAGCGCAGGCGTTGGCCGACTATATTCACCAACTGAACAGCAGCCGGGAGAGCCTCGAACGCAGCATCTACCTGGCAGCCAACAAGCTGGTCAAGGAGCGGTTTGACCCGCAGCACGACCCGGCCCTGGTCCTGGCCGGTGCGGGCTGGCATGCGGGTGTCATCGGTATCGTCGCCGGTCGACTCGCCGAAAAGTACCACCGTCCGGTCGTCATGATTGCGTTGGACCAGGTGGGCAGCCGCCCGGGCACTGGATCGGCTCGCAGTGCCGGGGGAGTGGACCTGTACCACGCACTCAACGCATGCAGCGAGCATCTGCTGAGCTTCGGCGGGCACGCGGCGGCAGCCGGCCTGAGGATCGACGAGTCGCGAGTGGACGCCTTCCGCGACGACTTCTGCGATCATGTGGCG
>DAISIS010000120.1:3019-12587 GCA_036821925.1 Pirellulaceae bacterium | reverse complement strand
CCAGCATGCCAGCAAGCCCTTCCCACCGCGCTGTGCGTCGCGGGACTGGCCAGCCAGCCTCTCCGCCAAGTGTCCCGTTGTCTGAATTCCAGTCTGGGGAGGTACTGTCATGTTCCGGATCCGCCGTGCGTTCACGCTTGTCGAACTGCTGGTCGTGATTGCGATTGTGGGCCTTCTGGTGTCGTTGCTGCTTCCCGCCGTACAGGCGGCGCGCGAGGCCGCGCGGCGCATGAGCTGTTCGAACAACCTCCGGCAATGCGTGCTGGCGCTGCACAATTATCAAGCCGCCTGGCGCCGCTTTCCGGGGCTGGGGGCCAGTTCGACACACAGTTTCTCCGTGCAAGCCAGGCTGCTTCCGTTCATGGAGCAGCAGGCGCTGCAGAATCTGATCGACTTCCGCGAGCCGCTGTTTCTGGGGAGCCACAACAACGTCTGGCTCCACCCGCTGCAAGAGGCCGCCGCGCGGACGGAGGTCGCCACGTTTCGCTGCCCGAGCGATGGCATGGACGGGCAGTACGTCGAGTACTACACAGGTGCCGGGCAGTCGTTCGCCGGCGGGAATTACATGGTGTGCACCGGCTCCGGGCGCGGGACGAACTACGACGTCCGGTTCCGGACCGACGGGCTGTTCTACTACCATTCCGCGGCCAGCTTCTCTGACATGCGGGATGGGACCAGCAACACGGTGGTCCTGTCCGAATCGCTGCTGGGGAACCACCGGGACACAACCGGTCCGGCGCCGGAGGATGCGCAGCGCCAGATCGCCGATCTGAAAGGCTATTCGGCGAACACTGGTGCGCCAGGCCTGCGCGGCGTGGTCAATCCCGACCTGGCAGCGCTGACGGCCACCACCACCAGCTGGCGTGGCCACCGCGCCTCGGGCTGGATCATCGGCAAGACCTACACGTCAACGTTCTGCACCTATGCCGCGCCTAACTCCGATTTGCCCGATGTCGCAGCGCACGGGACTATCGGCTTCTTTGGCGCTCGCAGCTGCCACCCGAACGGCGTCCATGTCGCGCTGGGGGACGGGAGTGTCAGCCACATCGATGAGTCGATTGACATCGACATCTGGCGCGGCCTGGGCAGCTGCGCCGGATGCGAGGAGCTCGGCGTCTGGTGACTGGAAAGGACCTACCTGTTGCGGCCAAGTGAGGCAATTCCATGCTGACAGCATTCTGGCAGTCTTGTGAGTACATGGTGAGGCATCCGAGTGGGCTGTTCGCGCTGGTGTTGGGTGGCGTCGCGCTGCTGCAGGCGGTGCTCGGACTGGGCCGATCGCGGCAGTGGTACATGCTGCCGGTGCTCTTCGGGTTGCTGGCCCTGGCCGGGTTTCTGCTGAACCCCTTCGCCGACTCGCATGCGCCGCAGGACCTGCGCGCGTTTGTCACGAGTCGGGAGGCCCTCAGCTGGCTGGCGATTGGCCAGTTCCTGCTGACCTGCGGCAGCCTGGCGCTGGGGTTGCGGATGACGGATCAGCAGCGTGACAGCCATCACGCGGTGTGGTTGTCGGTGCTGCAATCGGTCCCGCAGCCGCTGCTGGTGGTGGCCATGCTGCTGTGGGAGCAGGCCTGCCTCATGACGTCCTCCAGCGCGCGGCCGGACGCGGTGGGGTTGCGTGTCGGGTTCGCCGTAGCGACCGTGGCGGCGCTTGCCGGGCTGCTGGCCCTGACGCTGCCGGATCGCTGGTTGCGGCTGCCCCACAGTCTGCTGTCCCTGGCTCTGCTCGGTGCGTGCATGCTGGTTCCGCATCTGCAAGCTCCGCTGCCGATCGCCGGCGCAGGCTCCGGCTGGGAGTCGCTCGACGCCGCCTGGAAGGTCCTGGCCGGTGGGGTGGTCGTTGTGGCGGCAGGTTGGGGTTGCAGCTGGTTCCGCGCGCGCCTGCATCCCCATCTTCGGCCTTGACCAGCGCGTACTGCGAATGCTCTGTCCTTACTCGTTTCTGGAAGGGAGAACATGATGGGACTACTGACGAACACGTTCCACCTGATATCCACCGCTCTGCTGATCCCCGTAATGCTGGCACTGCTCTGGTACCTGATGCGGGTACTGCTGTCCGTCGGCCAGGTGCTCCGTGAGCACGTCCGGCGTCTGCAGGCCAGGCAAGCTTGGGCCGTTTTCATGGCCGAGCTGGAGGAGGGCGGCGGGCCGTTTCCGGAGCTGCCTCCGGACGGACCGGTCGCCGGTGTCGTCTCTCGACTTGTGAGCGTGGCGCACGACACAGTGCGCACCGACAAAGTGCTGCGCGAACAGGAGCTCGCCTGGCAACGCGATCTGGAGCAGCTGCGCGTTCTGGTCCGCAACGGTCCGGCCCTGGGACTCATGGGCACACTCATTCCGTTAGGTCCGGCTCTGGTCGGTCTGGCGGCGGGCGACATCCAGTCGATGGCGGACAACCTGATCATTGCCTTTGCCACGACGGTTGTGGGCCTGCTGGTGGCCATGGTCGGTGGCGGGCTGTTGAGCGTCAAGAAGGCGTGGTACCAGGGGGATGAGTTGCTGGTGCATTTCGCGCTGGAGCGTTACGCACAGTGTGCCGCGTCGCGGCGTGCGCAGCCGGCCGCATTGCTGCAGCCGGTTGCCCGTCCGTCCTCCGGCGATCACGGCGGGAACGGCGACGAACTGGCCGCCGTCGGCGTCCAGCAGGAGGACCTCTAGCATGTCTCACCTCATGCCGACGCGTCTGCGGACGCGCACCCGCTGGGCACTGGAATCGGAGGAGGAGCGGAATCCTCTGGCCGGCATGGCCAACCTGTTCGATGTGGCCATGGTCTTCGCTGTAGCGCTGATGGTCGCGCTCGTGGCGTATTTGCGCGTGCCTGCTCTCCTGCAGCAGAAGGACTACACGGTCATCACGAACCCCGGGCAGCCCGACATGGAGATCATTGTGAAGCAGGGCGAAGAGATCACACACTACGAGGCAACCGCGGAGACCGGCGTCGGGCAGGGCCAGCTGTTGGGCAAGGCCTACCGCCTGCCTGACGGGCGTGTGGTGTATGTCCCGACGGATCAGGAGCGCGAGTTGTCAGAACGTGATGGTTAGATGGTTAGACGCCAGCCGGTTGTCTGCAGACCGGCTGGCCTGCGTGAACCTGGGCCCATCCCCGCGTCAATCCCTGGATGGTTATGAACATGAATCCCCGTACTGGTCGTCGCGCGTTCGCCGCGTTCCTGGCATTGACCTTGTGTGTCGGTGGGAGCCTCTACGGTTACCACAACTTTCTGCGCAAGGTCCGGCTTGCCTTTGTGGGCTATCCGGATGTTGCGTGGGCGGCCTTTGAAGAGGCGGCGCGCCAGACGCCGTATGCCGTCCGGCGTCTTGATCGCACCGCGCTGGCCGAGGCCGATCTGGGCAGCTACACGGGTGTCCTGATCTGGGGCATGGGGCTGAACCTGAGTCCGGTCGAAGTGGCAGCGCTGGAACGTTCGGACGAGCAGGGAACGAAGATCCTGGTGACGGGCCCCACACCGGCGGGCGCAGCGCGTCACACGAATGTCGACGATCGCCAGCGGGCGGACATTGCGGCTTATCTGGAACATGGCGGCGGCGAGAACCTGGTGGCACTCCTGCACTATGTCGCCCACGCATGGGCTGGCCGAGCGGTCGCCGTGCCGCCGCTGGTGAAGACTCCCCGCAGTGGCTACTTCTATCTCGGTGGCTCGTTGTTTGACACGCGCGAGTCTTTTGAACGCGAGGTGGCCCAGCGCGGCCCGGCGCTTCCCGCCGATGCGCCGCGTGTGGCCTTGATTGCTGCGTTGCTCAATCCCCGGGAACCATTTCACCGCGGTCCGCTCGACGCACTCATCCACAGCTTCCAGCGACAGGGCATCCGCGTCTATCCGCTCTTTGGACGTGACGAGACGCCGCGCTTGCTCCAGGAGGTGCAGCCCGACCTGGTCGTCACACTGCCCCACGGACGTCTGGCCGCCGACAACGCGCTGCCACCCCTGCTGGCCGAACTCGACGTTCCGGTGCTGACGGGCCTCAGCCTGGGTACCAGTGTCGCCGAGTGGGAGCAGAGCGAACGGGGGATGGACGGTGGCCGGCTCAGCCAGTCAGTCACGATGCCTGAACTCGACGGCGCGATCGAACCATTTACATTGGTGTCTGATGAGCTCAACGACCGATCGCTCCGGGTACCGCAGGCGATTGAAGAGCGTATCGAGCGGTTCACCCGCCGTGCGGCCCGGTGGCTGGCGCTGCGCCGCAAACCCAACGCGGACAAGCGTGTGGTCATCGTCTACTACAAGGCGCCGGGTCTCGCCTCGCTCTCTGCCGCGGGGCTGGAGGTCGGCCCGTCGCTGTGGAACCTGCTGCGCCGCCTGGAGCAGGAAGGTTATGACCTGGGTGGTGCTCTGCCCGACTCGCCAGAGGCGCTGTTCGACCTGATCCAGCAGAAGGGCAAGACCCTTGGCCAATGGGCCCTCGGCTCGTACGAGGAATTCCTGGCGGCCGCGGAGCCGGAGTTCGTTCCGGCGACCCAGTACCTGCAGTGGTTGCAGCGCGACCTGTCCGAAAAACGCCGCCAGGAGATCGTCCAGCTGTGGGGGCCGCCGCCGGGCAAGGCGATGGCGGCGGAGCGGGATGGTCAACCGTGTCTGGTGGTCAGCCGCATCCGGCTGGGCAACGTAGTGCTCATGCCACAGCCGACCGTTGGCGCCGAAGACGCGGATCCGGTGCAGTCGATCCACGGAACCGACAAGGCACCGCCGCACTTCTATCTGGCCGCCTATCTGTGGGCCCGGCACGGTTTCCAGGCCGACGCCATCCTGCATTTCGGCACGCACGGCTCGCTGGAGTTCACTCGCGGCAAGTCGGCGGCTCTGAGCCAGGACTGCTGGCCCGATACTCTCATCGGCGACCTGCCGCACATTTACCCCTACATCAGCAACAACATTGGCGAAGCGCTGGTCGCGAAGCGGCGCTCCTATGCTGTCACAGTCTCGCACCTGACCCCTCCCTTCATGGCGGCCGGCCTCTACGGCGATCTGCTCACGCTGCACGACAAACTCCAGGAGTTCTCGGCCAGCGAGGACCCCGAGCTGCGTCTGGAGACGCGGCGTTCCATCACGCAGCTGGCAGGGCAGCTGGACCTGGGGAGCGAGCTGGGAGTGCACCTATCGGACAGCGGCAATCTGCTCACGGACGAACAGCTGGAGCATCTGGAGGATTACATGCATCAGCTGCAGGCGCAGAACGTGACGGACGGGCTGCACGTGCTCGGCCGCCCGTGGACCGAAGAACAGATCCGCAACACCGTCACGTTGATGCTGGGCGAGCCCGGCTGCGACGCGATCCTGGCCGCCACTGCCCGCGCCGCTCAACCTGAGTTCATGGCCGGCCGCCGGGCCCTGGCGCGCACGCTCGTGGACGGCGTGCTCGACGGCCGGCTTGCGGCGGCGACCCTGTTCGGGGCCGCGACACCTGCGGCGCCGCAGGGTGGCGGCGCAGGGCCGGCGACTGCTGACCCTTCCGCCGCGGCGTGGGACCCCGCTGCGTTCTGGGACCATGTGGCCGCCTCGGGACTGACCACAGACGATCACCAGAAGCAGGCTCTGCTGAGTGTGCTCGACGACATCCAGCGCTTTGCCGACCACCTGCGGCAGTCGCCCCAGCTCGAACTCGACGCGATCGTCCGCGCATTAGGCGGCGGATATGTCCCGCCGTCGTCCGGCGGTGACCCGTTGATCAACCCGGAATCGGTCCCGACGGGGCGGAACCTCTATGGTTTCAACCCGGAAGCAGCGCCGACCGAGGAGGCCTGGCGCATCGGTTGCCGAGTAGCTGATGAGATCATCGCGCAGCATCGGGCGGCGACCGGCCAGTGGCCGCGGCAGGTTGCCGTCACGCTGTGGGGGGGCGAATTCGTGCGGGACAAAGGCACGACGGTCGCCGAAGTGCTGTACCTGCTGGGGGTGCGTCCCCGCCGCAATGCGCGCGGCAGCGTGTATGACATAGAGATCATTCCCAGCGACGAGCTAGGGCGGCCGCGCATCGATGTGCTCGTGCAGACTTCCGGCCAGTTTCGGGACGCGGCCGCGTCGCGGATTCTCCTGCTCGATAAAGCCGTGCAGCTGGTCAGTGCGTTGAGTGACGAGACGCATCCGAATTTCGTGCGCGAGGGATCGCAGGAGGCCGAGGCGGCGCTGAAGGAACGCGGTCTGGCGCCGCAGGACGCCCGGGAACTGTCGACGGCTCGCGTCTTCGGCGCGGCTGGCAACCAGAGCTATGGCACCGGCATCATGGGGCTGGTCGAGAAGGGTGACACCTGGCAGGATGAGACGGATGTTGCCGACCGCTACGTGCGCAACATGGGGGGCATTTATCGCGAGGGAGCGTGGGGCACGTACCGAGAAGGGGTGCTGGAGGCCCAGCTTGCAGGTGTCGACGCCGTCCTCCATTCCCGTTCGTCAAATACGTGGGGACCGCTGAGTCTGGATCACGTCTACGAGTTCATGGGCGGGATGACACTCTCGGTCCGTGCCAGGACGGGCACCGATCCCCGCGGGTACTTCAGTGACCTGCGTACGCGGCAGCGCGCCCAGGCCACGACCGCGGTCGCCGCGATTCGCGAGGAAGCGCGCACAACGCTGTGGAACCCCAGGTTCCTCTCCGGCCTGCAGCGCGAAGGACCGGCGGCGGCCGCCACGCTCGCGGAAACCGTTCGCAATCTCTATGGCTGGAACGTGATGCAGCCCAGCGCGATCGACGAAGAGCTGTGGAACGAGACCTTCTCCGTGCTGGTCGAAGACCGGTACGCGCTCGGCCTGCGGCAGTTCTTCGAGACCAGGAACCCATACGCCCTGGAGGACCTCACGGCCGTCATGCTGGAGACCGTCCGGAAAGGATACTGGCAGCCGCCCGAGCAGGTACGGCAGCAACTGGCGCGGATGCACGCTGAAGTGGTGGCCCGCTACGGCGCCGCGTGCTCCTACGAGACCTGCGGCAACAAGCTGCTCCAGCAGTTCATTGCCGGCCAGCTGAATGCGCCAGGAGCGCAGGTTTCACCGGCGATCAGCACTGCTTACCAGGCGGCGCTGGACGCCGCACTCACCTCCCCGCAACCGCGCGCAGACGTAGCGGGGATCGAATTGGAGGAGAGCCTGCAGCGGACTGGCGATGCGCCGCCGCCAGCGCAACCTGGCAGCACCGTCGCCCTGGCCTGTGGCCTGGTGTTGTTTGTGCTGGCCACGCTGGCAGCCGGCGCTCAGTTTGAATACCAGGGAGTGCGCCGCCGCCGCTCACGCTGGCAACGCATCGGTCATTAGCCGCACGAATGCCTCGCGCGGTGTGGAGCACGGTGAGCGCCGCGCATCAGGACGGTGCAATGCACTGCTGCCGTGTTGTGGGCCAGGGGCGCGGATGCGGACCAAGACGGCATCCGGCCCCCGCCCCACGTGTCGTCACCCCTTAGCTGCAGAGCATCGGTCATCGCGTCTGCTGTCGACGGCAGCACTGCAACACGCTGCTGGCCCGTTTCCTGCCTCAGGCATCGGGACCCGGTTTCCATACCTTCCAGACATTGCCCACCAGTTCCAGACCCGGTTTGAGCGCCGGTTTGCCCGGTGTCCATCCCGACGGTGTGGCCTCTGTGCCCTTGCTTGCGCGCACATACTGGAAGGCCTGAATCTGGCGCAGCGTCTCACTGATCTGCCTGCCCACCGGCGGTGTGACGACCTCGAACGCCTGAATCACACCATCGGGATCGATGAGGAATCTGCCGCGCATCTCGACCCCGGCGTCTTCGTCATACACGCCATAAGCGACACCCACTCGCCCTCCAGCGTCGGAGAGCATGGGGAAGGGCACGCCCCCCTTGACCATCTTAGCCAGCTCATTGTCGTTCCACATCTTGTGCACAAACACACTGTCCACGCTCAACGACAGAACTTCCACTCCGAGCTTCTGGAACTCGGAATACCGATCGGCGACCGCCGATACTTCGGTCGCTCAGACAAAGGTGAAGTCGCCCGGGTAGAAGCACAGGACGACCCACTTCCCCAGATAGTCCGACAGCTTGACGCTGGTGAATTCCCCCTTGACGTAGGCGGGGGCAACAAAATCGGGCGCCTTCTTTCCCACTTGGATCATTGTGGGGCTCTTCTTGACGGGCGTCACTTTCTCGGGCTCCTGCGTCTCACCAGACGCTCCGACAGGTCCCCCCGTCGGCCGAGCACAACCTACAGCAGGTTTGTCAGCCATGGTGACATCCTTTCTTTGGTGTCCTGGAACGGTGCTACAAAAAAGCGGGCAGCCCGGCGGAGGAGATGCTCCGCCATCTCAGCTGCTGGATGCCAGTCTACCGCATCGGTCCCGTGGCCGCGACCGCATTCCGTGTCGAATGGCCGGGCACCCCACGCGCTGTCCGCCGCGCAGACGTCAGAGGCGGGGTCGCCGGCGGCTGCTCTGCAGGAACAGCAGCATGGCGCCAGCGCCCAGCAGCAGGCTGCCCAATTCAGGCACGCCGTACGCACACCGCGCGTCTCCCTGCGCCGGCAGGATCATCAGGTAGAGATCGAGCCAGCGGCCGAGCAGGATCAGGGTGGCAACGCGGCCCATCGTTCTCCAGCTGCACTTGGCCGGCCGCGGCAACAAGGCGCAGAAGGGGACGGCCCAGTTCAACGCGACATTGAGCAGCAGGAGCGGCCACCAGAAGCCCTGCGTGCGCCGGACGAAATAGATCGATTCCTCCGGGATATTGACATACCAGATGAGCAGGTACTGGCTGAACCAGATGTACATCCAGAAACAGCTGAAGCCGAACAGCAGCTTGCTCAGGTCGTGCAACTGCCGCTCCGTGACCGCCTCCAGGCCAGTGCCGCTGCGTATGCGGCAGGCCGCCAGCACGACGAGCCCGGCCAAGCCGCTGAGAAACACGCCGGCGAACTGGTACACGCCGAACATCGTGCTGAACCAGAGCGGCTCGAGCGACATCACCCAGTCGAACCCCGCCAGAGACAGCGAGACGGCCAGCAGCACGAGGGTGAGTGCCGCACGCGCGGGGGTCGGAGGCACGGCCGCGCTGATCCAGCGTGCGACACCCGCCCACACCGCGACATACACCAGGGTGCGCCCCAGGAAGAAACCCGGGGATAACCAGGCGTCCTTGAACCAGAAGGTGTCCGCGTGTCCTGCCACTCCGTGTCCGGCCACGCCGTGCACCCAGGGATAACAGGACAATCCGATCATCACGACGGCGCCTGTCGCAAGTCCCGCCAGGGGCACGGTCCGCGCCATGCTGCGGGCCAGGGGCGCGAGCGGTCGGCTCCACCGCGCGCCGGTCACGCCGCACAGAGCCAGGAAGAAGCAGCCGCCCAGCCCCAGTCCCGCCAGGGCGTACGTCGTTGCCAGCAGATTGCCCCACGTGCGTTCCACGGACAGGATACTGCCCGCCACGAACGCACTCCCTCCAGCGATGATCAAGCCCGTGGGCCACTGACCGAGAGCGCTGCAGTTGTGTTGCCCGTCATGCAGTGGTTTCACGGTTGGGCTGCTCCAGAATCCTGGGAAACATCCTGGGAAACATCCTGGGAAACATCCTGGGAAACATCCTGGGAAACATCCTGG
>DAISIS010000120.1:0-2919 GCA_036821925.1 Pirellulaceae bacterium | reverse complement strand
GAAACATGGTTCGGCCCCGGCGGGGTGTCCGGCGGCGGTGGCGCAGAGGCTGTCTGCTGGACGGCGCGTTGCTGCACGTCACGAATGAACAGCACGGTTCTCCAGCGGTCCGCGGGCGAGAGCTGCTGGCGATGTGGCGGCATGTTGTTTCGGCCATAGCTGATGATGTGAAACAGTTCACCATCGGGCAGCTGGCGGCACTTCTCGCTGCTCCACGGGGGTGGGGGTGGATAGCCGCGTGCGGCCATCAAGCCGTCCCCTTCGCCGGCCGGTCCGTGGCAGCACGCGCAGAAGTTCGCCACCACGTATCGGCCTCGATCCAGGGCCTGCACGTCCGCGTCGGGAAACGGATTGTGCAGCTGGTCAGCGGCGCGGCGGGCATCCTCCTCTGTTGCCTCGTAGTTCAGCGGGCGCGGGGCATCGCGCGCCAGCGTGCCCGCCGGCGGTGAACCGACCGGCAACCCCTCGCCCGCCGTCTGCGGTTCAACGGGCACGGCCCGGCGCATCGTGGGGAAGTACTCCCAGTGCGGCCGCAGCAGGTTGCGCGGCACCAGCAGGACTGCGAGCGCGGACGCCACGAGTGTCAGTGCCAGCGCGATATTAAGTGGCCCCCAGACGGGGCGCGCTTCAGGAGGTGTCTGGACCGGCTGACCACTCTCGTCCAGGATGCGTTCTTCAATCTGCGCACCGCGGTGTGCGGCCAGCAGCGCGGACATCTGCGGCACATCAAATGCCGCGTTGGTCTGTTCGATGACCAGTGTGAAGCGATCGTCGGTCACGCGCGCTTGAATCGGGCTGGCCGGCCGGCCGGGTCTCAGCCGCGCGACGACCAGGAATGCGATGACCGTCCCGACGGCGCCGCACAGCACCATCGCCTCGAAGACCACCGGGACAAACGCGGGCCACGAGTTGAACGGCTTGCCACCGATGTTGAGTGGCCAGCTGACGGCCGATGCCCACCACTGGAACCACAGCATGCTCAGGGCGCCGGCTGCGCCGCACACGGCACAGGCCCACGTCAGCCGCGACGGCCGCCATGCCAGATCGTCGTCCAGGCCGTGCACCACATACGGGCTGTACACATCGCGGATCGTGCCCCCCTGCCCGCGGACGGCACGGACTGCTGACCGTACATCCTCCTCATGGCGAAAGGTGGCAAGCAGGACTCGCTGACTCATGATCGGCCTCACTGTCAATGATCGGGATGGTGCGTCAGCACGCCTTTCACTTCGCTGATGTTGATCATGGGCAACACCCGGCAGAACAGCAGAAAGCAGGTGAAGAACAGCCCGAAGCTGCCCACCAGGGTGGCGATCTCGATCGACGTGGGCATGTAGCTCACCCAGCTCGACGGGAGGAAGTCCCGGTGCAGCGACGTCACGATGATTACGAATCGCTCGAACCACATCCCCACATTCACCAGCAGCGCGATGGCAAACACCAGCGGCAGACGCCGCCGCACCGCCGGGAACCAGAACAGTTGTGGGACGAGCACGTTGCAGGCCACCATGATCGCATAGCCCCAGCCATAGGGACCGGCAACGCGGTTGACCATCATGAACTGCTCGTACGGATTGCCGCTGAACAGGGCTATGAACAGTTCCGTGGCGTACGCCGCGCCGACCAGGCAGCTGGTGGCGAGTACGAGTTTGCACATCGGCTCGATATGCTGCGCGGTAATGTAGTCCTCCATGTGCATGACCTTGCGCGCCACGAGCATCAATGTCAGCACCATGGCCATTCCCGAGAAGATCGCGCCGGCCACGAAGTAGGGTGGGAAGATCGTCGTGTGCCAGCCGGGGATGACGGCCGTCGCGAAATCCGAACTCACAATGGAATGCACGGACACGACCAGTGGCGTGGCCAGCCCGGCCAGCAGCAGATAGACCGTCTCGTAGCGGTGCCACGTGCGGTAGGAACCGTCCCAGCCCAGGCTGCTGATTTCCAGCCAGCGGCGCCGACGCGGCGATGCGGTGCGATCGCGCACCGTCGCCAGGTCGGGGAGCATCCCGACGTACCAGAAGATGAGCGACACGAGGAAGTAGGTGCTGATGGCGAAGAAATCCCACACCAGCGGCGACCGGAAGTTCACCCACAACGGACCACGCACGTTGGGATAGGGCGCGACCCAGTAAGCCAACCAGGGACGCCCCATGTGAATCAGCGGGAAGATCCCGGCACACAACACGGCAAACAGCGTCATCGCCTCGGCCGATCGGTTCACCGACGTGCGCCAGCGCTGCCGAAACAGAAACAGGATAGCAGAGATGAGGGTACCGGCGTGCCCGATGCCGATCCAGAAGACGAAGTTGGTGATGTCGAAGGCCCAGCCCACTGTGCGGTTGAGCCCCCAGGTTCCGATGCCGGTGGCCACCTGGTAGGTGACAGCCGCAGCGCCCAGCAGCAGCAGGGCGAACGAGAGACTGAACCCCGCCCACCACAGCCGGCCGGGACGCCGTTCGAGCGGTGCACAGATGTCGCGCGTGACGTCGGACGGCGTCTTGTTGCCGGTGATCAGCGGCGGGGAATGCAGGGCCACGTCAGACATGATGCGCTTCCTGTGATTGCTCAACACGGTTCCGGACCACCCGCAGGTATCCGACGGACGGGCGGACATTGAGCTCCGCCAACACCTGATAATGCCGCGCGGCCCGCTGCGCCCGGGCGACCTGGCTGTCGGGATCGTTCATGTCGCCAAAGACGATGGCCGCGGCCGGGCACGACTGCTGGCAGGCGGTCTGGATCCGGCCATCGGCGACGGTCTCGCCCCGCTGCCGCGCTGCGCGCACCGCCTCGCGAATCCGCTGCACACAGAAACTGCACTTCTCCATCACACCGCGTGAACGCACGGTGATGTCGGGATTCAGCACGCCGTTCTCCAGCTGCCCGCCCTGGCTGTACTCGAACCAGTTGAAACGG
>DAISIS010000119.1:0-12603 GCA_036821925.1 Pirellulaceae bacterium | reverse complement strand
CCACTGATAGCCACCCCAGATCCCGTTGATGTAGCACGTCGGCCGCGCCCACCGCCGCACCAGCGTCTTTTAGCCGCGCTCACCCGTGACTCCGTCGACCCCAATCT
This sequence comes from Pirellulaceae bacterium, assembly GCA_036821925.1. Lineage (GTDB taxonomy): Bacteria > Planctomycetota > Planctomycetia > Pirellulales > Pirellulaceae > JAAYDI01. The sequence goes on along the minus strand of DAISIS010000119.1, from coordinate 12,496 downwards.
GCTGCATGAATTCCGATTCGTCGAACGGCAGCGCCGCCAGCTGCCGGCGCTCCCGCTTCGCCAGCGGCACGACGTCGTCATAGAAACCGGGGACTCTGATCCTGCCCGACTTGTCCATCAGACTGGCCATCATGCGCGCCGCACAGTTGACTGGGTTGGTCACCGCGCCGCCAAACGAACCGGAGTGCAGATCCTGTTTCGGACCGGTCAGACGCAGCTCGAAGTAGGCCAGCCCCTTGAGCCCGTACGTGATGGCCGGCTGCCCCGGACCGAACTGCGAGGAATCGCTGATCACGGCCACGTCGCACGCCAGCCGGCGGCTCTCCTGCGCGACAAACTCATCCAGCCCTGCGCTGCCTACCTCCTCGGCACCTTCGATCAGGAACTTCAGCTGCACGGGCAGCCGACCGGCCGTCTGCAGCCACGCCTCTGCGCTCTGGATGTGCGTGAGCAGTTGACCCTTGTCGTCGGTCGCGCCGCGCGCATAGATATTGCCGTCGCGCCGGGCCGGCTCGAAGGGGGGGGAGAGCCACTCGTCGAGCGGATCGGGAGGCTGCACATCGTAGTGGCCGTACACCAGCACGGTGGGGGCGCCGGCGACGGGCGGCGAGGCGGCGTACACGACCGGATTGCTGCTGGTTTCCAGCAGTTCGGCCGGCAAGCCGAGGCGGCGCAAACGGTTGGCCACCCACTCGGCCGCCTGGCGGATCGCCGCCTGATGCGCGCCGCCGGCGCTAATGCTGGGGATGCGCAGCAACGCACAGAGTTCGTCCTCATAGCGTGCCTGCTGCTCGTTCAGATACCGATCCAGATCCTGCATGGCACCACCGTGTCCCGCGCGTCCGTTGAAAGACAAAAAAAGGCTTCCCGACCGTCACTTTGCTACAATATAATAGGCTGCTAACATGCGGACTATTCGGGGTGATCCGATTCCGCGGCACATTCGCCACCGCGGGCATTCCTGCCACCGTCGGACTCCGAGACACGGGGGAGCGTCAGCTTTGAGCGACCTGGAACGAACGGCCGTGGTCGATGAACCACTGGTGGAGACAATTCGCCGCCGTCGCGCGCGGGCGCAGGCCGAGCCCAGACGCCAGCCGCGATACAGCGTGATCCTGTGGGATGACAACGATCATTCCTACGATTACGTCATCGACATGATGCGCCGGGTGTTTGGCCATCCGCTGGAAAAAGGGTTCCAGATTGCGAAGGAAGTGGATGCCCACGGGCGCGCTGTCTGTCTGACTACGACCAAGGAGCACGCCGAACTGAAGCGCGATCAGATCCACGCCTTTGGCCGCGATAACCTGATCGCTCGCTGCGCCGGCTCCATGACGGCGACGATCGAGCCGGTGCCGGAGTAAGTGTCGGCCATGACGGCTCCGCGACTCAAGACCTGCACGCTCGGCTGTAAGGTGAACCAGTACGAGACGGAGTATGTGCGGCAGGGTCTGCTGAGCATCGGATACCAGGACGCGGCTGGTGCGGAGCCGGCGGCACTGTGTCTGGTCAACACGTGCACGGTGACCCGGGAGGGCGAGGCCAAGAGTCGCCAGGCAATTCGGCGTCTGGCACGCGAGAACCCGGCGGCCCAGATTGTGGTGATGGGGTGCTATGCGACGCGCGCGCCGCAGGAAGTGGCCGCGCTGCCGGGCGTCGTGGACGTCGTGACCGACAAACGCCAGCTGCCGCAGCTGTTGATGCGGCTGGGCGTCGCCGACGTGCCGACCGGCATTGCCCGCTTCGGCGACCGCCATCGGGCCTACTTGAAAGTGCAGGATGGCTGCCGGCTGCGCTGCAGCTACTGCATCATCCCCTACATGCGGCCCCACGTGCTGAGCCGCCCGGTGACCGAGATCCTGGACGAAGTCCGTCGCCTGCGCGACAACGGCTATCGCGAACTGGTGCTGACCGGCGTCCACCTGGGACACTACGGCGTCGAGTTGTCGGCCGGCCGGCCCGCGGCCCAGCGCTCCCCGCTGGCGCAACTCGTGCGCCAGATCGCCCGGCTCGACGGAGATTTCCGGCTGCGTCTCTCCAGCCTCGAAGCGACGGAAGTGACGCGCGAGCTGGTCGAAACGGCGGCCGAATTCCCGGACAAGATCTGCCCCCATTTCCATATCTGCCTGCAGAGCGGTTCGGATCAGGTCCTGCGCCGCATGCGTCGGCGCTGGGGCGTGCGTCTGTTTCAGGACCGCTGCCGGTTCGTGCGCGACCAGCTGCCGCTGCCCGCGCTCACGACAGACGTCATCGTCGGATTCCCGGGCGAAACGGACGCCGACTTCGCCGCCACCTGCCGCGTCGCGCAGGACGTGGGCTTTTCGAAGATCCACGTCTTTCCCTTCAGCCCGCGGGAGGGGACCCCCGCCGCCGAGATGCCCGACCAGGTACCGGCCAGTGTGAAAGCCGCCCGCCGCCGGCACCTGAGCGACATCGCCGGCCAACTCCGGCATGCTTACTTCCAGCAGTTGATCGGCCGCCCGTTGCGCGTGCTGGTCGAGTCCGACGTCGAAGGTCACCCGGATCGCTGCGCCGGCACCGCCTGCCGCTATGCCCCGGTGGAACTGCCGGGCAGCACGCGGCTGTCCGGCCAGCTGGTAACGTGCCGGCCGCATGCGGTGCACGATTCCCGGCTGCTGGCCTGACAGCACGTCTGCCCCACACCCCGGGGCGGGGGGCGGGAACACCCGGCAAGATCGATCTGGCCCTCGGCTGCGGATTCTGCTACTCTCCCGCCGGTTTGTCTGCCGGTTTGGCGCGGCCACAGCCAATGCCGGACCGTCCGTCGTCGGCACCGAGTGGGTGTCGGCGGGTCGCTCAAGGAGGAAGTCATGAAGACGCGATGGACACGCAGGAATGGGATAGTGTGGGGCGGCGTGTTGCTGACCCTGACGTTCGCGGGTGTCGCGACCGCGACGCCGCCGTGGAAGAAGCTGGTTCCTTTCAAGTCGGTGGATGCCGATCCGAACAAGATGTACTGGCTGACCGAGGACCAGGGCCCCTGGCTGATTATGGCCACGTCTTTTGCGGGGCCGGGCGCGGAGGAGCAGGCGCACAAATTGGTGCTGGAGTTGCGGAAGCAGTACAAGGTGGAAGCCTTCATGCACAAGCGGACGTTTGACTACACCCAGCCGGTCTATGGCCGCGGCGTGAACCGCTACGGCGGTCCGAAGCGGATGCGGTACCAGGCGGCCACGAAGTTCGACGAGATTGCCGTCGTGGTGGGGAACTACATGACCAACGACGCGCCGGGCCTGCAGGAAGACCTGGAGCGTGTGAAGACGGCCCGGCCGGCCTGTCTGGACATCTCGAGCGAGTCGGTCAAGCGGCAGACGACGCAGCGGTTCATCGGGCTGCGCGAGCTGCAGCGGCTGGTGCATTCGGATCCGGAGGTCCGGGAGCTGGGCCCGATGCGGCGCGCCTTTGTGGCCCGCAACCCGCTGCTGCCGAAAGAGTATTTCGTGAGCACGGGCATTGACCCGTTTGTGCTGGAGATGAACCGGGAGGTGGAGCACAGCCTGCTGGACAATCCGGGGCAGTACACGGTGCGGGTGGCATCGTTTCAGGGCGAGTCCTACTTCGCGGGCGAAGAGCAGAAACAGAACGCGAAGGGGTTCGGGCCCAGTCTCGATCTGTTGAAGCACGGTCGCTCCCGCAAGCTGGAAGAAGCGGCCGACAACGCCCACCGCCTGACAGAAGCGCTCCGCAAGCGGGGGGTGGAGGCGTACGAGTTTCACGACCGGTTCGAGAGCATTGTGACGGTCGGGAGCTTCGACTCGGTGGGGACCAAACTGCCCGATGGCCGGCTGGATCTGCGCCCGGAAGTCTACAAGATCATGCGCGACTACGGTGCGGAGACCAGTACGCTGCCCCAGCACGGGCAGGGGTTCAAGCCGCGCACGCTCGACGGCATCCAGTTCGAAGTCCAGCCGATGCCGGTGAAGGTGCCGCGACCTGGGCTGGCGTCCACTTACGCCCTGGACCACTAGGACGGCGGGAGCTGAGGAATCAACGGCCGCAGCGCCGCCAGGAGGCGGCGCACGGCGCGCCCCCGGTGGCTCAACACGGCCTTCACGGCGTCCCCCAGTTCGGCGAACGTGCGGTGGTATTCCGCGATTTCGAACACGGGATCGTAACCGAAGCCGGCGGTCCCGCGGGGCGCTGCGGTGATCCGTCCGTGGCAGCAGGCTTCGCTTTCCGCCCGCACCACGCCGTCGGCGTCGGCCAACGTGACATGGCAGACGTAGTGGGCCCACCGCTGCGCGGCGGGCACACCTTGCAGCTCCTCGAGCAGCCGGTGGGTGTTCGCGGCGTCGGTGGCCTGCGGGCCCGCGTAGCGGGCGGAACAGACCCCGGGGCGGCCGCCCAGCGCCGCGACCGCCAAGCCGCTGTCCTCGCCCAGCACCCAGGTGCCAAGGTGCCGCGCCTGCTGGCAGGCCTTCCGCCGCGCGTTCTCCGCGAAAGTCGCCCCATCCTCGACCACGCAGAGTGGAGCGGGGAAGTCGGCCAGCGTCTTGACCGTCAGCCCCCAGGCGGCGACCAGTTCCGACAGCTCCCGCCCCTTCTTGCGATTGTGCGTGCCGAGCACGATTACGTGAGAGTCTGTCGTCATGCGTATCCCCGCGCGATGCAATGGTCTGTGAGCCGACATATAATAGCAGTGAGTCCGGGGAGCGTCCCCCCCGGGGCACGTGACACGCCGAGACGGCCGTCATGAGCAGCGATGTGGCCGACAACACGAGCATCCGCACGTCACCGCCGTGGCGCGAGATCCGCGTCGTGAACTGGCCGCTGCGCGACGATCCCTGGCGCACGCTGGCCGCGGCCGCCTGCTGCGTGGCAGCGGGAGGCCTGGCGGGGCTGGGGGCGGCCAGTTGGTCGATGGGTGCGCTGGCGGCCGCCGCACTGGGGCTGACGCTGTGGAAGCTGTGGATTCCGCTGGCCTGTGAACTGGGACCCGCCGGGGTGACGCTCGGCATCTGGCGCTGGCGGCGACACGTTGCCTGGCGGCAGATTGACCAGGTGCACTGCGTGTCACGCGGGGTGTTTCTCTGCGGCGCGGGCGCAGCCGGTTGGACACGCGGCTGGCGCAGCCTGTACCTGCCGTGGCGCCGCCAGGCGAATCTGGTGGCGGAGTTCCACGAGTTCTACGGCCGCGGGACGCGGGAACCCGTCAGATTGCCGGATACTTCCCTTCGCTGACGGCCCGCAGCTGCTGGGGATTGCGCAGTTCCACGCGGTTCTTGTCGTGTTCGACCACCAGCCCCGCTTCAATCAGCCGGCTCAGCGTGCGCGACAGGGTTTCGCTGGTCAGGTTCAGGTGACTCGCCACGTGCCGCTTGAGACTCGGCAGCCGCACCAGCCCCTCGGCGTCCATCTCCGACTCGAGCAGAAAGCGCGCGGTCCGCCCCAAGGCATCGCGGAGCACCAGGTCTTCCATCAGCGAGATCAGGCGGCGGACCCAGAACGACATGCCGGTCATCATCTCCAGGCACAGCTGGTGGTCGTGGGTCATCTGGTCGCGAAACCGGTCCACCGGGATCAGCACGCAGCGGGTCGGCTCGACGGCTTCCGCGTGTGCGGGGCAGGGGAAGTTGCCGATGGCGGCCACTTCCGCGAACGATTGCCCGGGCGCCACCATGTGCAGCACGTGTTCCTTGCCGGCGGGGGAAGTCTTGAAGACCCGCACCGCCCCGGTGTCCACGATGAACACGCCCGGGCACTCCTGGCCCTGCCGGAAGATCCGCTGCTGCCGGTTGAATTGACACCGCCGCGAGATGTCGGCCAGTTTCCGGCACCGCTCCCGGTCGACCTCCGCAAACAGCTGGCAGCGGCGAATGACCTCTTCGATCTCTGCACCCATAGTGTCTCTCGGCCAGCCCGGATGTAACGTGCCCCAGCCCCCAGCAGCGGACGAAACCCCATTGTAGGACGCCTCCGGCGGGCAGGCCAAGTAGATGAGCCGGCTGGCTCCCACCCGTCCGGGCCGGTAAATTTTTCCCAAATTCGCGCCTGCCCAGGTTTTCAATCGGCGATTCCCGGGTTTAGAATACTCGCGATTGCATGTCTTTGTATTGCTGGTTCCAGTCGTCTCGTGTTGAAAACGTCTCCACAGTGCCACCCGCCGAGGTGCGTGGCCGCGCGCGCGGCGCGGAGTTTCTGCGGTTGCTTCTGGGGAGATTTTTCGGGGCACAGTCGAGGCCGGTATCAGGCCGGGTCAAGGCGGATCTATGGCCACAACGCTATCTAGACGTCCATCGTCCAAGAATCAGAAACTCGACGGTCAGCCAGTGCCAACAGAACCTACACCCACGTCGGATGCCGACACGTCCGTGTCCGGGCAGATCACGAAGGAACTGGTGCGGTGGTTCAAGCTGTTGGCCGATGAAACCCGTTTGAAGATCCTGATCTATCTGCTGGAGCGCCGCGAGTTGAATGTGCGCGCGCTGTGTGATCTGCTGCAGCTGAGCCAGCCGGCGGTGAGTCATCACCTGGCACTGCTGCGCGGCGACGGTCTGATCGACTGCCGGCGCGACGGCAAACACAATTTCTACCGCGTGCTGCCGGAGCGGCTGAGCGAACTGATGGGCATCGTGTTTTCGCGGCAGCCGGGGCGCGAGCCGCAGTTGCGGTTCGGCCAGTGCGTCTTGATCTTCCAACGCGAAGAAGACGCGTGCCAGTGAGACGCGTGCCAGTGAGCGGGTCGGCCGGGAGGCGGCGTGGCAGCCATGGGTGAGTTCGTCCACGAGCGGCACAAGCCGCCCTATGCCTTGCCCGCTACGTGCGAGCTGCTGCTGGCCTGTCCGGCACTGCGCAGCAACGTCAACCTGTCGCGGATCGTCCGGGTGGCCAGCTGCTGCGGTGTCCGGCGGATGATCGCCTGTGGCCGCCCGAAGCTGGACCGCAAGATCGCGCGCGACGGTGCCGAGCGCGTGGTGATCGAGAGTCATCGCACGCTCCCCCCCGTGCTCAGACGGCTGCGCGACGAGGGCTATCACCTGGTCGGGCTGGAGCAGACCACCAACTCGAAATGCCTCTACCACTTCTCGTTCCGCCCCCGCACTGTACTGGTGATCGGGCACGAGCGGCAGGGGCTCGACGCAGACACCCTGGCGCTGCTGGACGACGTGGTCGAAATCCCGGTCTTCGGGCTGCCCTACAGCTACAACGTGGCCACGGCCACCGCGATGGCGCTGTACGAGTACTGCCGGCAGTTCGCGCAGGACGCCTGGCCGCCGGATGGCGCCGGTGATGATCCCTAGGGCCCGGTCGGGACGCCGCCGGCCGGGGCGCTCCCCCCGGCGTCCGCCTCGCCCCGCTCTGCTGACTGCTCCTGGTTGACCGGTGGCAGTCTGCGCGAATAGACTGACCGGCCGGGATGGGGTGCCCCCTGTGGCGAATGGTGTGTGGTGTGGCGCGTGGATGCATGTGGAGACGATTACCGTGCCGGGAACGAGTGTGATTGGGTTGCAGTGGGGTGACGAGGCGAAAGGGAAGCTTGTCGACTTGCTCAGCGAGCGTCTCCACGTGGACATCGTGGTGCGGTATCAAGGTGGTGCCAATGCCGGTCACACGGTCGTGATCGGGGACGCGATGTACAAGCTGCACCAGATTCCCAGCGGGATCCTGTCGGATGGCGTGATGAACGTGATTGCGTCGGGGGTGGTTCTCAATCCGGCCGTGGTGCTCGAGGAACTCGATGGGCTGACCGCACGCGGGATTCCGGTCGCCGAGCGGCTGATGATCAGCGAGCGGGCGCACGTGGTGTTTCCGTGGCACGTGGCCGAGGACCGGGCCGCGAATGCGGAAAAGGTCGGCGGGGAAGGGATCGGGACGACGCTGCGTGGCATCGGGCCCTGCTATCGCGACAAGTACGGTCGCCTGTCGGCGATTCGGTTGGGGGACATGGTCGGCAGCGGCTTCCGGGAGCGGATTGAAGAGGTCGTGGCCAGCAAACGGCGGACGTTGGCCGGATACGGCGCTGCCATCCGTGACGAGGAACTCGACGCCGCGGCGATCTACGACGAGTACCGCCGGTATGCGGATCGGCTGCTACCCCTGGTCGGCGATACGACCACCTACCTGCTCGACGCCGTGGAGGCCGATCGCCGGATCCTGTACGAAGGGGCGCAAGGGGCCATGCTGGACATTGACCACGGCACCTTTCCGTTTGTGACCAGCAGCAACAGCTCGGGGGTGGGGGTTCCGTCGGGGACCGGGGTGCCGGGCCGCTGGATCGATCGGGTCTATGGGGTGGCCAAGGCCTATACGACGCGCGTGGGAGGTGGGCCGTTTCCGACGGAACAGGACAACGAGGTCGGCCAGCGGATCCGGGAACTGGGGCACGAATACGGAACGACCACCGGCCGGCCGCGGCGCTGCGGGTGGTTCGACGCGGTGGCGGTGCGGTATGCGGCGCGTTTGAGCGGCGTCGACGCGCTGTCGCTGATGATGCTCGATGTGGTCAGTCAGCTGCCGGAGGTCAAGATCTGTGTGGCCTACGAGCTCGATGGCAAGCGGATCCAGTACGTGCCGAGCCGGGTGGCCGAGTTGCGCCGCGTCAAACCGGTGTACGAGACCTTTACTGGCTGGCGGCAGGACGTGACGCAGGCCACGAAGCTCGATGATCTGCCGGCGCCGGCGCACGGGTACCTGGAACGGATCAGCCAGTTGGTCGGTGTTCCGATCGAGGTCATATCTGTCGGGCCCGCGCGGGCCCAGACGATTCTCGCTCTGCAGCCCGGTCAGCACGACGATGATCGAACCTCCTGATTCTCCGGCTTCCGAATCCGATCTGTTGCAGGACGTGCCGCACGCCCAACGCCCGCGGCACATCGCCATCATCATGGACGGCAACGGGCGCTGGGCGCAACGCCAGAATCTGCCCCGCATCGAAGGGCACCGGCGGGGCGTGGCCAGTGTCCGCCGCACGGTCGAGGAGTGTGCCCGGCTGGGCATCGAACAACTGACGCTGTACTGCCTGTCGAGCGAGAACTGGAAACGCCCCCCCGAGGAACTCGACTTCCTGCTGCATCTGCTGGAACAGTACATGATCGAAGAACGGGGCACGATCATGGCACAGGACGTCGTGGTCGAGATCATCGGCCGCCGCACGGGCATCCCGGACCGCGTGCTGGCCGAAATGGACCGGACGATCGCCCTCAGCGCCGCAAACGCCGGTACCCGCCTGTGCCTGGCCATCAACTATGGCGGCCGCGCCGAAGTGGTGGACGCGGTACGCCAGATTGCCCAGCAGGTTCAGGCCGGCCAGTTGCAGCCGCAGGCGATCACCGAAGAAACGATCGCGGCGCATCTGTACACCGCGGGGCGACCAGACCCGGACCTGCTCATCCGCACTGCCGGCGAGATGCGTGTGAGCAACTTCCTGCTCTGGCAGATCAGTTATGCCGAACTGTGGGTCACGTCCCGCTGTTGGCCCGAGTTCCGCACCGCGGACCTGCACGAGGCGCTGCGGGCGTTCGCCCGGCGCGATCGGCGGTTCGGCGGGATACGCGCATCTTGAACCGGCTGCCATCTGCCGTGGCAGCACCCCGAAAGTGAAATGAGGAGTCCGGTCTCGTGCTGAAGCTGCGATTGGTGTCGGCGGCCATCATCATCTCCGCGCTGCTCGCCCTGCTCTATCTCGACGCCCACGCCCCCTGGGGCGCGCCGGGCGTGTGGCTGCTCCCCCTGGCACTGGCCGTGGCCGTGATCATGGTATACGAACTGCTCGATCTGTGGCGCGATCGGCCCGATCGTCCCACCGCCTGGCCGCTGTACGTCGGGGCACCCCTGACAGTCCTGCTGGCGGCGGCCCCGCTCTGCTGGACGCTCGCCGGACAGACCTGTCCGGCGGACGGCCTGGTCGGTCGGCTCGGCTGGCCGCTGGCGGGGGTGACCGCCGGCATCGCGCTGGCATTCGTTGCGGAGATGGCCCGCTACACTCAGCCCGGCTTGTCCACCGGCCGCATCGCCCTCTCGGTGCTGGCCATCGGCTATGCCGGCCTGCTGCTGAGTTTCCTGGTGAGTCTGCGGCTGTTGCCGGACCCGCAGTGGGGCATGGCGGCCGTCGTCTCCGTAATTGTGATTGTCAAGTTGTCAGACACCGGCGCGTACTTCACGGGACGCGCACTGGGCCGGCACCAGATGGCGCCGTCGCTCAGCCCCAAAAAGACGATCGAGGGAGCCCTCGGCGGGCTCGTCGCCGCCGCCTGCGGAGCCTGGATCTGCCGCGACGCGCTGGTGCCAGCTCTGGTGGAGTCCAGCCAACTGCGCGGCACGCTCGGAAACTGGCTGATCTACGGACTGATCCTGGCGGTCGCCGGTATGCTGGGCGACCTGGCCGAATCGCTGCTCAAACGGGACGTGCAGCGGAAGGACTCGAGCAGCTGGCTGCCCGGTCTGGGGGGGGTGCTCGACATTCTGGACTCACTTGTGTTCGCAGCGGCACCCGCGTATTTCTGTTGGGCCTGCGGACTGGTGGGTCCCTAAGGGAAGGGTGCGAGTAGCTCTCGAGTATGGGACTGGTCTGTCCAGCCGGCTGAGCGACTGGGTCTGAGGGGGGCGGCGCGCGGCGCGATCTGGTGTGAGGCACGGAAAATTCGCTATAGTTGATTAGTTGGTGGAATGAAGCAGGAGGATGGTGGCAGCCCGAAGGGGTGCCATTGTTCGGATGAGTGAAGCAACACTTTCGCTTGCCGAGCCCCAGTTGGCGCTCTCGTTGTTTGGGGTTCGCGACCAGCATCTGCGTGCGATCCGTGACAGTCTGGGCGTATCGATCACGCATCGGGACGGGCAGATCCGTGTAGTGGGCGATGATCGGGCGGTCGCTAAGGCGACGCAGGCGCTCGAAGAGCTCACGCAGTTGGTCGAGCGGCGTGGTTCGGTGGGACCCGACGATGTGCGGCGCGTCCTGGGAGTGGTGATGGGTGTCAACGGCGCCCTGGCTGCCCAGCCGACGATCGACGTGCCGGATGCGACGCGGCAGATTCGGCCGCGGACGGCCGGTCAGGGTCGGTATGTGTCGGCGATCCGCAAGCACGAGTTGGTGTTTGCCGTGGGGCCGGCCGGGACGGGCAAGACGTATCTGGCGGTGGCGATGGCGGTGGAGTGTCTGAAGCGGCGCGAGATCCGGCGGATCGTGCTGGTGCGGCCGGCTGTGGAGGCGGGGGAGAGTCTGGGCTATTTGCCGGGCGACCTGCAGGCGAAGATCAACCCGTATCTCCGTCCGCTCCTGGATGCGTTGCACGAGATGATGGATTACGAGCTGATTAAGAGCTACATGGAGCGCGACGTGATTGAGGTGGTCCCGCTGGCCTACATGCGGGGGCGGACGCTCAACGAGGCCTTTGTCATTCTGGACGAGGCGCAGAACACGACCGTATCGCAGATGAAGATGTTTCTGACGCGGATGGGTGAGGGGTCGAAGATGGTGGTGTCGGGCGACGTCACGCAAGTGGATCTGCCGCCCAGCACACGCAGTGGTCTGGTGGATGCGGTCCACCGCCTGCAGGCGCTTCGGGGCGTGAGCATCGTGGAGTTGGACGAGTCGGACATTGTCCGGCATCGGCTGGTCCAGGACATTGTGCAGGCCTACGAGGAACAGCCACGCCGGCGGCAGCGCGCACCGCGCGGCGAAGGCCGGTCGGGACGGTGACACACCCATGTCCAGCTATCAGAAGATCACTCGCTCCGATCACGTCGCGTCGCTGGCGCTGCCCCCCGGCCGCGTGGCGAAAGTGCTCGGGCACCTGCAGCGGGCCGACGTGCTGCTGCGGATCGGGATCTGTCTGTTTGCCGCGGTCTGCATGTGGCTCATTACGGGTGGTTGGTCGCCGCCGTTCGGTTACCGTCTCGGTCAGCTGCCGGCCCGCGACATTTGTGCCCGGGTGGAGTTCAGCGTCCCGGACGCGGACGGCACGGCGAAGCTCCGGGAGCAGAAACGCAGCGAGCTGGCCTGTACCTACGTGCATGACGTGCGGCGGCTGCAGGAGCTGCGGTCGGCGTTGGTCAACCGTATGCTGGAGGTGCGCCGCGCGGAATCACTCGAGGAGCTGGATCAGCAGGTCTGGCAGGAGTTCCTGCCGCCGGCCGACGCCACGCGGCCCGCGGAGTCGTCGACTGTGCAGAGCGCGGTGGCTTTTACCGGCTTGCGCGCAGCGCTGGCCGGAGATGCCGGCCCGGTGGCCTTGACGCTGGCGCTGGAACGTGCGTTCCAGGAGTTTGAGAAGAACGGCCTGCTGGAGGGGCTGGAGCATTCGCCCGAGGACGGCAGTCAGATCTCCATCCTGGTCTACCCGCTGGGCCGGCCCGCCCTGCCGCAGGCAGTGGAGGTCTCGAGGGTCCAGATCGCGGAGGTGATGAAGGACTTCCGCACGCGGCTGGCGGACGCGTTTCGTGAGGCGCAGCTGCCGGACGACCAGGTCAACATCCTGGCGGACCTGACCACCAACTGGCTGAAGAACCGGAAGCTGCCCACCACGCTCAAGCTGGATCC
>DAISIS010000118.1:0-12631 GCA_036821925.1 Pirellulaceae bacterium | reverse complement strand
GCGCAAGGACGAGGAGGTCTGGGACATCCTCGAGGCGGTCATCCAGAACCACCCGGTGCTCCTCAACCGCGCTCCGACGCTCCACCGTATGGGCATCCAGGCCTTCGAGCCGATCCTGGTGGAAGGCAACGCGATCCACCTGCACCCGCTCGTGTGCAAAGGCTTCAACGCCGATTTCGACGGGGACCAGATGGCGGTGCACCTGCCGCTGTCGATCGAGGCCCAGGTCGAAGCCCACACGCTGATGATGTCGACCAACAACATCTTCGCCCCCTCGAACGGCCGGCCGATCATGAGCCCCTCCCAGGACACGGTGATGGGCTGCAACTTCATCACGCTGCAGGTCCCTGGCCGCCAGGGAGAGGGCATGAAGTTCGCCTCGGTCGAGGAGGCGGATCTGGCCTTCTCGCTCGGCGCACTCGATATGCACGCCCGGATCGAGGTCCGACTCCCCGCGGACCGCTGCGAACGCCAGGACGAGGAGACGATCAGCAAACCCGGCGCACGCATTACCACCAGCTACGGGCGCATCCTGTTCAACATGATGCTCCCCCACGGCATGGACTTCTACAACATGGAGCTGCGCAGCGGCGACCTGGCGTCCGTCATCTCCGACTGCTACCGGACTCTCGGACGCCGCGCCACCATCGACCTGCTGGACGACATGAACCAGCTGGGGTTCCGCGAGAGCACGCGGAGCGGGTTGTCGTTCGCCACCGACGACCTGGTGACCCCCGACACGAAGTCCCGCATCATCGCGGAGAGCGAGAAGAAGGTGCTGCGCTTCCGCAAGCTGTACGAGAAGGGGGTGATCACCGAGGCCGAACGTTACAACCAGGTGCTCGACACCTGGACGCATGCCCGCGAAAAGATCACCACGGAAATGATGTCCGCCATGAAGGCCGACGACCGCGGCGGCGCCTACGTCAACCCGGTGTTCCTGATGGCTCAGTCCGGTGCCCGCGGCGGTGTGGAGCAGATTCGCCAGCTGGCCGGCATGCGCGGTCTGATGGCCAAGCCGACCGGCGAAATCATCGAGACGCCGATCAAGGCCAATTTCCGCGAAGGCCTGTCGGTGCTCGAGTATTTCAGTTCCACGCACGGGGCCCGCAAAGGTCTGGCCGACACGGCACTCAAGACGGCCGACTCCGGGTACCTGACCCGCAAGCTCGCCGACGTCGCCCAGAACGTGGTCGTCACCATGCACGACTGCGGGACCACCCAGGGCATCACCAAGGGGGTCATCTACCGCGGTGAGAAGGTGGAAGTGCGTTTGGCCGACGCCGTGAAAGGGCGCGTCAGCCGCCAGAACATCGTCAATCCGGTGACCGACGAAGTGATCGTGCGGGAGAACGAACTGATCACCCCCGACGTGGCGCGCAAGATCGAGGACCTGGGGCTGGAGAAGATCCAGGTCCGCAGCCCGATGACTTGCGACGCGGACCTGGGCGTCTGCCGGCTCTGCTACGGCATGGACCTCTCCACCGGCGCCCTGGTCGAAGAAGGCATGGCGGTCGGGATCATCGCCGCCCAGAGCATTGGCGAGCCCGGCACGCAGCTCACCATGCGGACGTTCCACATCGGCGGCACGGTAAACATGAGCGTCGAGGAAAGCGAGACCCGCGCCAAACGCGACGGTGTCGTCCGCTTTACACGCATGCGGACCGTGCGGAACGAGAGTCACGACGAAATCGTGCTGACCCGCAACGGCGAAATCTCGCTCCTGGACGCCAAAGGACGCGAACTCGAGAAGTGCGAAGTCCCCACCGGCGCCGTGCTGCAGGTCAAAGAGGGCCAGGCGGTCACGGCCGGCACCGTGCTCTGCCAGTGGGACCCGCACAGCATCCCGATCCTGGCGGAACGGTCCGGCAAGGTGCGTTACGAAGAAGTGGTGGAAGGGGAAACGCTCCGCGTCGAAAAGGATCAGAGCGGCCACATCCGCCGCTACATCTTGGATCTCAAGGGGGACATGCACCCGCAGATCGTGCTCGAAGATGCCGACGGCAAGCCGCTGGACGTCTACTACCTGCCGGAACGGGCCTACATCGAAGTGGCCGAAGGGGAAGAAGTGCACGCCGGTGCGATCCTGGCCAAGACGCCGCGTGAAGCGTCCGGGGTGTCCGACATCACGGGCGGTCTGCCTCGCGTGACGGAGATCTTCGAGGCCCGCAAGCCGAAGGATCCGGCCGTGATCGCCGAAATCGACGGCATCATCGAGATCTCGGGGAAGAAGCAGCGCGGCAAGCGGACCGTCGTGATCCGCAGCGAGACGGGGATCGAACGCGAACACCTGGTCTCCCACGGCAAACGCTTCCTCGTCCACTCGGGGGACCACGTCAAAGCCGGCCAGGCGCTGGTCGACGGTCCCCTCGTGCCGCACGACATCCTCCGCGTCTCCGGCGAAGAGGAGGTGCAGCGATACCTGGTGCACGAAATCCAGCAGGTGTACCGCAGCCAGCGTGTGGAAATCAACGACAAACACATCGAAATCATCATCGCCCGCATGCTCCGCAAAGTCCGCGTCGAAAACGCCGGCGACACCAACCTGCTGCCGGGCATCGTGATGGACCGGTTCGAATACCGCCGCGTTAACCGGGATCTGGCCAAGTGCCTGAAGATCTCGGACAAGGGGGACAGCGACTTCGCAGTCGGAGCCATCGTGCCCCTGGAGGCGGCCGAACAGGCCAACGCGCAGATCGAGCGGCTGGGGGGCACCCCCGCCAAGGGAACCCGGCCCAAACCGGCGACGGCCAGCACCCAGCTGCTGGGCATCACCAAGGCGTCGGTCCAGAGTTCCAGCTTCATCTCGGCGGCCAGCTTCCAGGAAACCACCAAGGTGCTCACCGAGGCGGCGCTGGCCGGCAAGGTCGATAACCTCGTCGGCCTCAAGGAAAACGTGATCCTCGGACACCTGATCCCGGCGGGCACCGGCTTCCGCACCTTCCAGGAATCGGAGGTGCGGTACCGGCCTGAAGTGCTCCACGAACTGGCCATCGAAGGGGACAAGTCCCTGGTCACCTCCTTCCCGCTGCTGAAGACGGCGGAGGACACCGAGGGCGTCGAGACGGAAGGGGCACGCGCCGGCGGCCGCCTGACAGCCGGCAGCGAGCCGCTCGAACAGGAGGACGAGCTGGCCGGGCTGGATCTGGGCATCCTGTCGATGGAGGAGTCCGACGAGGAGCTGGAGGACGACGACGAGGCGTCCTATGACGAGGAATCCTACGGCGATTTCGACGACAGTGACGACGACGGAGACGACGACGAATAGGAGGCCGGCAAAGCGGCCCCCCTCCGCCTTGACAACTTTCCGGCAATCGATACCCTAAGTAGTTCTCCATCGGGAAGATCGGACGGCCGGACAACAAGTGACGGTTTCTAGACGAGTGCGAGATTCGAATGCCGACAATTAATCAGCTGGTGCGCAAACCGCGCCGGAAACAACGCACGTTCACCAAGGCGCCGGTCCTGGACCAGTGCCCGCAGCGGCAGGGGGTCTGCCTGCAGGTGCGCACGATGACCCCCAAGAAGCCGAACTCGGCCCTGCGGAAGATCACGCGTGTGCGGTTGACCAACGGGAAGGAAGTAACGGTCTACATCCCGGGCGAAGGGCACAACCTGCAGGAACACTCGATCGTGCTGGTCCGCGGCGGCCGCGTACGCGACCTGCCCGGCGTGCGGTACCAGGTGGTGCGTGGTGCGCTCGATACACTGGGCGTCGACGGCCGCAAGCAGTCTCGCAGCCGCTACGGGGCCAAGAAGTCGTAACAGAGCCGGTGCTCGGCGTGGGGTGCCCCCCGCAGCACGCCCGCTCGCCCGCACAACTGCGGGTCGTCGGCACGCACGCGGGTGGTTAAAACGCATTTGGGTGGTTGGAACACAGTAGTTTGGATGGCAGTAGTTATGGGTCGTATCACCTCTAGCCGCACACAACTCAAGCCGGATCCGCGGTACAATTCGGTCCTGGCGAGCAAATTCATCAACTGCCTGATGCACGATGGCAAGAAATCCGTGGCTCAGGGTGTGTTCTACGACGCCTTGGACGTGATCGGGAAGAAGATCTCGGACCATTCGCCGATCGAGGTGTTCACGCAGGCGGTGGAAAACGTCAAGCCGCACATCGAAGTTCGCTCCAAACGCGTGGGGGGAGCCGCCTATCAGGTGCCCATGCAGGTGAGCAAGGGACGCCAGCAGTCCCTGGCCTTCCGCTGGATCCTGTTGGCCGTACGGGAAAAGAAGGGGCGCGCGACGCACCTGAAGCTGGCGGACGAGCTGCTGGCCGCATATAAGAGAGAGGGCGCGGCGATCACCCGTCGCGAGAATGTCCACCGCATGGCGGATGCCAACAAGGCGTTTGCCCACTTTGCGTGGTAGGACGGCATGCGAACATCTGCGCCGCGCTGGATCATGGGTTCGGCGCGGCGTTTCTGTTTCCAGGGCGCCGCAACGGCCGGCCCGGTGGGACCGGCCGGGGCCCGCGCGCGGGTCCCGCTGCATGTTGAAATGCACCGAGAAAGTGGACTCGCAGCATGACACGCAAGCTGGATGACATTCGCAACATCGGCATCATCGCCCACATCGACGCCGGCAAGACCACGGTCACCGAGCAGATGCTGTTTCTCAGCGGGGCGAAACATCGGGCCGGACGCGTCGACCAGGGCACGACCGAAACCGACTGCGATACGGAAGAGCAGGAGCGGGGCATCACCATCTACTCGGCCTGCGTGACCTTCGATTGGGCCGACTACCACATCAATCTGCTCGATACGCCCTGACATGTCGATTTTACGGCCGAAGTCGAGCGGTGCCTCCGCGTGCTCGACGGCGCCGTAGTCGTGTTCAGCGCTGGGGAAGGGGTCGAAGCGCAGAGCGAGACGGTGTGGCACCAGGCAGACCGCTACCAAGTGCCCCGCATCGCCTTCATCAACAAGCTGGATCGCGAAGGGGCCGACTTCGAAGGGACCGTCACGGAAATCCGCGACCGGCTCCGGGCTCAGCCGGTCGTCGTCAGCATCCCGGTCGGTCAGGGGCCCAGCCACACGAACGACCCCTTTCGCGGCATCATCGATCTGATCGACATGCGGCTGCTGGAGTTCCAGCTCCACGAACGGGTCGGGGAGGTGATCGAGTCGGAGATCCCCGCGGCGCTGCGCGACGACGCGCTCGCCTGGCGCGAAACCATGCTGGAGACCCTCTACGGCTACAGCAACGAGCTGATGGAGCTGGCGCTGGAGGAACAGGAGATTCCGGCCGACCTGATTCGCCGCGTGCTGCGCGAGGCGACGCTGCAGCTGCAGATCCAGCCGCTGCTGTGCGGCTCGGCCCTGCACGGGCTCGGCATCCAGCCGTTGCTCGACGCCGTCGGACTGTATCTTCCCAGCCCCGCGGACCGGCCGCCCGTCGCGGGGGTGCGCCCGGATGCCCCCGAAAAACCGGAGCGGCGCAAACCCTCCCCGGACGAACCGTTCTGCGGCCTGGTCTTCAAGATCCTGCCAGCCAAGACCGGCGACTTGTACTGGGTCCGCGTCTACTCCGGCACCCTGAAAGCCAACTCGCGGGTCTACAACCCGCAGCGGGACAAGAAGGAAAACATCGCGCAGCTGTGGCAGATCCATGCCACACGCAAAGACCGCGACGGACAGATCGACCGGGTCTCGACCGGCGATATCGTGGGGGTCATCGGCCCGCGCCACTCGATCACCGGCGACACGCTGTGCGAGTCCCAGCATCCGATCGCGCTGCCCACGATCCAGTTCGCCGATACCGTGATCTCCAAGGCGATCGAACCCGATAGCGCCGCCGAACGCAAGAAGCTCGGCGACGTGCTCGAGATGCTCAAACGGCAGGATCCGACCTTCCATGCGTTGGAGAATGAAGAAACGGGACAGACGATCATCAGCGGGATGGGCGAACTGCACCTGGAGGTGATCAAGCACCGGTTGTTGCGGGACTTCCATCTCGAAGTGAAGGTCCACAAGCCCCGTGTCAGCTATCGCGAAACCATTGAACGCGCGGCCACCGTCACCGGAGAATGCCACCGGCAGATCGGGGGCCGGCAGCTGTTTGCACGCCTGCACGTCTCGTTCGAACCGGTCGGCCAGACCAAGCAGAAGGTGCAGGTGCTGAGCTTCGTCGACCCGGAGGTGGTGCCGCCCGAACTGGTCGCGGCGGCCGTGGACGAACTGAAGCTCTGCGGCGAAGGGGGAGGGCCCATCGGGAGCTTTCCGCTCTCGGGCATCAAAGTGACCGTCACGGGCGGGGAAGCCAATCCCGAGAACTCCGACGAGGTCGCCTTCCGGATCGCCGCCGCACACGCCTTTGAACTCGGCATGCAGACCGGCGGGCCGACCCTGCTGGAACCCGTCATGCGGCTGAGCATTACCACGCCCGAGGCGTACCTGGGCGATATCGTGGGTGACCTGCAGCAGCGGCGGGCCATTATCTGCCGGACCGAGCACCGGGGGATGGACGTGGCGATCGAATCGCACGCCCCGCTCCGCGAGCTCTTTGGATACGCCAATGCGATCCGCAGTCTCAGCCAGGGTCGAGCTGGGTGTTCCATGGAGCCTCTCCACTACGCCCCCGCCCCACCGGAAGTCGGGCGACAATACGGAATGTGACGCTCGCGCGCCCCCAGAGCGCGCGGCGCGTGTGCGGCGGGAGCGAAATTCCCGGAATTCTGCACGCCAGTGGGAGTTGACGTCGAGCGCGTCGAACTCTACACTCATCGGTTTCCCGCCCCGGAGAAGGTGGCGGGCGGATACTTGGCAAGACGGACGGTGGTAGTCCGATCCGAGCTGCGTGCCGGATCGGAAGACTCCAGGGACCCAGTGGGGGAGTGGACGTGGCAGGTCAGCACGAAGTCATTCGGATCCGGATGGAGGCATACGATCACGCGATACTCGATCAAAGTGCCTTGGATATCGTGGACACTGCCAAGCGGACGCACTCGGAAGTCCACGGTCCCATTCCGCTGCCCACGCGTGTCGAGCGGTACACGGTGTTGTCCGGACCGCACGTAGACAAGAAAGCGCGGCAGCAGTTTGAGATTCGGACGCACAAGCGTCTGATCGATATCGTGCAGGCGACTGCGAAGACGATCGAAGCGCTCAACAAGCTGAGTTTACCGGCGGGCGTGGATATAAAGATCAAGGCCTCGACGCGGTAGCCTTCCAGAGCGACGATCCCCGTTCATTGGCAGACGTTCTATGATATGGAAGCCGTGCGGGTAAAGCGGGACGCGTTCCCAACGCTGTTCCCGGCTTCCTGCAGGTGACAGACCGCAAGGGTGTTGAGCCATGGTAAAAGGACTGCTCGGCCGCAAGGTCGGGATGACGCAAGTGTACGACGATTCCGGGCGGGCCATCCCGGTGACAGTGATCGAGGCAGGTCCTTGCCATGTGCTGCAGGTGCGGACACCGGAGCGGGATGGTTACGAGGCGGTCCAGTTGGGGTTCTTGGACAAGAAGCGGCCGGCAGCCGACCGGTCCCGTTCGCGTTCCAGCCAGTCACGTCGCAGCGAGCGCGGTCACGTCACGTCCCGGCTCAACAGCAAGCGGGCCAAGCGCCGCCAGTCGGCCGGCGTCCAGCTGGTCCCGAAAGCCGAATGTGAACCGCAGCGGTTTGTGCGCGAACTGCGTGGGGCGGCGGCCGGTGTGGAAGTGGGCCAGGTGGTGACCGTTGGTCAGCTGGCCGACGTGAAAGCGGTGGACGTTGTGGGGGTGAGCAAGGGGCGCGGCTATGCGGGCGTGATGAAACGCCACAATTTCGGTGGCCAGCGCGCGTCGCACGGCGTCAAGAAGGTACACCGCCATCCAGGCAGCACGGGGATGAGTGCCTTTCCCAGCCGGGCGTTCAAGGGAGGTCGCAAGGCGGGTCAGTACGGCAACGCGCGCGTCACCTCCCGCAATCTGACGGTGGTGCGGGTGGACGAGCAGCGCAATCTGCTGCTGGTGCACGGTGCCGTGCCGGGTCCCAACGGCGGGTTTGTGATTGTCAAAGAAACGAACAAGGTAGGTTAGGACGGCTCGCTCGCCACTACGCGACGCGAGCTGCTTTTTTATTGGTCGGTGGACTATGACTACGCTGCCTGTATTTGACCGCACCGGCGCTGAGGTCGGGACGTACGAGATCGACCCGGCTGCGCTGGCTCCTCGCATCAGCAAGCAGTTGCTGCATGACGTGGTCGTGATGTACCAGGCGAACCGGCGCCAGGGCTCGGCCAAGACCAAGTCCCGGGGCGAGGTGGCCGGCACGACCAAGAAGATGTATCGGCAGAAGGGGACCGGTAACGCGCGGGCCGGCTCGCGCCGCACCAACATCCGCCGCGGGGGCGGCCACGCGTTCGCCAAGCGGCCGCGGGATTTTGGCTACCGCCTGCCGCGCAAGGCCCTCCAGGCCGCCACGCGGATGGCGATCGCCTCGAAGATCGCCGACCAGCAGGTAGTGGTGATCGACGAGCTGTCGCTGCCGGCTCCGGCGACGCGTGAAATGGCCGGCATCCTGCAGGCGCTGGGGCTGCGGGGCGTCAGCACGCTGGTAACCACGGCGGCGTTGGACGCGAATGTGTACAAGAGTGCGCGCAACATACCGCGTGTGTCGGTCGCACCCGTGTCGGATCTTAATGCGTTGAGCGTCCTCGCACCGCGCCGCATGCTGGTGACGAAGGCCGCGCTCGATTCGATCAAGCAGCGCGCGTCGGCGTGACATCCGAGGACTCAAGGCCGCCGTTCCGGCGGCCGGGTGGAGAGGGATACAGACAGATGGCTCAAGAGACGTCAGCATCGCCAGCGGGCCAGCAACCGAAGTTGCAGCTCGAGCCGCACCAGGTCATCCTGCGTCCGCTGGTGACCGAAAAAGGCACGCACCGCGCCACGCGGAACAACCAGTACGCGTTCGAGGTGAATCCGCTGGCCGAGAAGGACGACATCCGTACGGCGGTGGAGTCGTTGTTCAACGTGCACGTGTTGAAGGTGCGGACGCAGAATCGCAAGGGCAAGCCACGCCGCTACCGGTTCAAAGAGGGGCGCACGAAGAACTGGAAGAAGGCCGTGGTGACACTCGACTCGGAACATCGGATTGACTTCTTTTAAACCTTCCTGAGGTGCCCCGCCCGGCGGCGCGCGGCACCTTGGCGGCGGTCATGAGACGCAAGCTATGGGCATTCGACAATACAAACCGACCTCAGCGGGACGACGCGGCGCGACGGTCAGCGACTTCGCCGACCTGACCAAAGGGGCCCGCCCCGAGAAGTCGTTGCTGCGCCCCAAACGCAAGACCGGGGGACGCAACAACCAGGGCAAGATCACCGCACGGCACCGCGGCGGAGGCCACAAGCGCCAGCTCCGCGTGATCGACTTCCGGCGCGACAAGGACGGCGTGAGCGCCCGGGTCGCCTCGGTCCAGTACGATCCCAACCGCAGCGCACGGATCGCCCTGCTGCACTACGCCGACGGCGAGAAGCGCTACATTCTGGCCCCCGAAGGGCTGGCGTGTGGAGCGGTCGTCGAGAGTGGCGACGAAGCGCCTCCCAAGGTGGGCAACTGCCTGCCGCTGCGGAAGATCCCGCTCGGTACCGACATCCACAACATCGAACTGCTGGCCGGAGCAGGCGGCTGCCTGTGCCGCAGCGCCGGCAGCTCGGCGACGCTCGTAGCGCGCGAAGCGGACTGGGCACAGATCACCCTCCCCAGCGGCGAGATCCGCCGCGTCCCGTCCAAGTGCCGGGCCACGATCGGCAAGGTCGGCAACGCCGACCACATGGCCATCCAGATCGGCAAGGCCGGGCGGAACCGGTGGCTTGGCTGGCGCCCGTTCGTGCGCGGGACCGCCATGAACCCGATCGACCATCCGCACGGCGGCGGTGAAGGGCGGACCAAGGGGGGGCGTCACCCGGTGAGCCCGCAGGGCAAATCGGCCAAGGGCGGTTCGACGCGGCAGCGGCGCAAGCCGTCCAATGCGGCGATCGTCCGCCGCCGGCGCTCCCGGCGATATGGTCAACTGCGATTGAAATAGGGCCTCGCGAGATAGGGATCGGATATGAGTAGGTCGCTCAAAAAAGGGCCGTTCGTCGATTTCAAGGTGTACCGCAAGGTCCAGCAACAGCAGGCGGCGGGCAACAAGGAACCGATCAAGACGTGGGCGCGTGCGTGCACGATCGTCCCCGAGTTTGTCGGCGTGAACTTCCTGGTCCACAACGGCAAGATGTTCGCCAAGGTGTTTGTGACGGAAGATATGGTGGGACACAAGCTGGGCGAGTTCGCCCCGACGCGTGTGTTCCGCGGCCACGGTGGCAAGGGCAAACGATAACCCTACGAGGATTATGGTCATGGCGTTCCGGGCTACCCATCGATTCGCCCGCATCAGCGCTCGCAAGGTGCGGCCCCTGGCCGACATGGTGCGGGGCAAATTCGCGGATGAAGCGCTCGACGTGCTGCGGTACCAGCCGCAACGCGGCGCGCGGCTCCTGGAAAAGGTGCTCAAGAGCGCCTTGGGCAGCGCCCAGGATCCGGACCAGAATTCCGGCCGCACCGTGAAGGTGGAGCACCTGGTGGTGGTGGAGGCTCGCGTCGACGGCGGGCCCATGTACAAACGGATTCGTCCGCACGCGCGAGGCATGGCCTTCATGATTCGCCGGCGGTTTTCCCACATCTCGGTCGCCCTGGAAGACATTAGCGAGCTGTAAGCATGGGTCAGAAAGTAAATCCGGTTGGCTTTCGCACGGGCGTCGTAGTGGGCTGGAAGAGCCGCTGGTATGCCTCCAAACAGGAGTTCGCCGAACTGCTGCTGGAGGACCAGAAGATCCGCCATTTCATCAAGGATCACCCGAAACGCACCCAGTACCGCAGCGCCGGGATCGACCGCATCGAGGTCGAGCGGACCCGGGACGAAGTCAAAGTCATCCTGTTCGTCGCCCGCCCTGGCCTGATCATCGGCAAGAAAGGGCAGGAAGTCGAACTGCTGCAGGAGGAACTGCAGAACCTGATCGGCCGCCGGGTGAACCTGAAGATCGAGGAGCTGTCGCGCCCCGAGGTGCAGGCGCAGCTGGTCGCCGAGGACATCGCCCAGCAGTTGTCCAAGCGGGCCAGCTTCCGGCGGACCATGAAGCGGGCGCTGGAAACGACCATGGACGCCGGCGCCAAGGGGATCAAGATCCAGCTGGCCGGCCGGCTGGGCGGCGCGGAAATGGCGCGGCGCGAGAAACAGATTGCGGGATCAATTCCGCTGAGTACCCTGCGGGCGGACATCGACTACGGATTCACCGAAGCGATGACGGCTCAGGGGCATATTGGCGTTCAAGTGTGGATCAATCGAGGCTTGCACGAGGGAGATGTGTCCGATGGCTCTGATGCCGAAGCGAGTAAAGCATCGAAAAAGCCAAAGAGGGCGTATAAAAGGTAACGCCTCTCGCGGCAATCGGGTGGTCTTCGGCGAGTTCGGGCTGCAGGCTGCGCAAGCGGGCTGGATCAAGGCGCGGACCATCGAGGCGGGCCGGATCGCGGCGCAGCAGTACGTGCGTGGCGAAGGGCGCCTGTATGTGCGGATGTTCCCCCACCGCTCGATTACGTCCACCCCGCTGGAAACACGTATGGGTAAAGGCAAGGGTGAACCGGAGCACTGGGTAGCCACCGTGCGCCCCGGTACGGTGATTTACGAGTTGGGTGGCGTGACGGAAACGCAGGCGCGCGTCTGCTTCGCCCGCCTCGCGCATAAGATGCCGATTCGCGTCCGCTTCGTGAAACGCTTGCCGACGTAGCCGCGTCCCCCCGCACTGCCCCCGGCTGAGACGCCCTGAGGATGTTAACCATGAAGATGACTGAACTGCGTGAAATGAGCGACGAACAGCTGCGTCTGACGCTCCGCGAGACCGTCGAGAACCTGTTCCGCCTGCGGATGCAGGCGCAGACCGAACGCCTGGATGCGCCGAGTGAACTGCGGCACCATCGGCGTCTGGTCGCGCAGATCAAGACGATCCAGCGCGAACGGGAAATCAAGAACGCAGGCCGTGTCCCAGTAGAAACCGGTGCGAGTCAAGAGAGCTAGCCAGCCATGCCCAAGAGAGTTGCCGTTGGAGTGGTCGCAAGTGACAAGATGGCGCAGACCCGCCGCGTGGAGATTCCCCGGCTGGTCAAGCATCCCACGTACGGCAAGATCATCCGCCGTGCGACCGTGTGTTTCGTCCACGACGAGCGGAACGAGTCGTCGCAGGGGGACACTGTGGAGATCGTCGAGTCGCGACCGCGATCGAAGAAGAAGCGTTGGGAGTTGGTGCGGGTGATCGCCAGGCATTCGGCCGTGGACGTGGCTGCGGAGAAGTTGGCCGCCGAGCAGGCCGCCGAGCAGGGCACGGCCACGGGCGACAACGAGGCGCCGGTAGAAGGGTAAGTCGAGATGATCCAGCAAGAGACTCGCTTGGCCGTCGCGGACAATACGGGCGCCAAGGAAGTAATGTGTATCAAGGTTCTGGGCGGCTCGCGGCGACGCTTTGCCGGGCTCGGCGACGTCATCATCTGCAGCGTCAAGAGCGTGATCCCCGGCTCCGAAGTCAAGAAGAAGGCCGTGGTGCGGGGGGTCATCGTCCGCTGCAAACAGCCGACGCGGCGCCCCGACGGGAGCTACATCCGCTTCGACAGCA
>DAISIS010000117.1:0-12681 GCA_036821925.1 Pirellulaceae bacterium | reverse complement strand
ACCCGGAGGCGCGATTCAAGTATTTCGACATGCAGGCCAATCCGGCGCTGCAGGCGGAGTTTGAGTCGTATGCCGGGCAGTTCCAGGGCACGGCATTCAACGCCGCCAAATGGATGGAGACCGCGCGGGCGGCCGGCGCGAAGTACGTGGTGCTGACCGCGAAACATCACGATGGATACGCGATGTTCGACACCCGGGTGACGACATTCGACTCCGTCGACGGTACACCGCATACCGACTATGCACGCGCGTTTGCCGACGCCGCGCGGGCGGCCGGCTTGAAGGTCGGCTTCTATTACTCGCTGCTGGACTGGCGCGAGCCTGCGTACCGGACGAACCTGCCGCAGTTCGTGGACGAGTTCCTGCTGCCCCAGGTGCGGGAGTTGTGCACCCAGTACGGCCCGCTGGACTGCATCTGGTTCGACGGCGAATGGGAGCATCCGGCGGCGGCGTGGAAGGCCCCCAGGCTGGTCCGCATGGTCCGCCAGCTGCAGCCCACAGCGCTGGTGAACGACCGTCTGGGACAGGGCGAACGCGGCGTCACGAATCTCTGCGACTTCTTCACACGCGAGCAACCTGCCGAGGTCAACGTGTCGATGGGCTTCGAGCGGGAACTGCCGCACCCGTGGGAAGCCTGCATGACCATCGGCAACTTCTGGCAGTATTCGATCCAGGACACGCAGTTCAAGAGCACGGCCGAGTTGCTACGCGTCCTGGTCGATGTCGTCAGCCGCGGCGGCAACCTGCTGCTCAATGTGGGTCCCGACCCGACCGGCCAGATCCCCCAGCCGCTGGTCGAACGGATGCAGGAGATCGGCAGCTGGTTGGCCGTCAATGGCGAAGGCATCTACGGCACGCAGGCATCCTCCTTCCCGGCCCTGCCGGCAGGCCGGTGCACCACCAAGGGGCGGCGGCTGTACGTCCACCTCGACACGCGCCCCGACGCGCCCGTCCAGCTGCCGGGCCTGCAGAACCAGATTCTCCGGGCGTGGTTCCTCGACGGCGGCGGCGCGCTGGCGGTCGACAATCAGTCCAAGACGATCACCCTGCCAGAGACGCTCCCGGACGACGCCGTAACCACGGTCGTCGTCGAGCTGGACGCCGCACCGGTGGTGCGTTAGCACGGTGCGGCTGCCTGGCGTGCACGGGCCAATCGACCTTGACCGGCCGGCAGGAACGTGAAACGATTGCGTCATGGATGCCGTCCTGAACCTGATCCAACCGGTGGCCGTCTGGCTGGTGACATTCGCGCTGGTGGTCCAGTCGCTGAGCGGGCCGCGCGAGTGCCGCTGCGAGACTGGCTGCACCGTGCGTAGTCTCTGTGCGGCATCCCCCCCGGCGTGCGGCTGCGGGGAACGCGATTCGGATCCGTCGGGGACGTGCTGCAAGTCCCGCGAGGCGCCGCGCACGCCGTGCCCCTGCTGGAAGCAGTCATCTCCCCCCCTGGGCAAAGAGCCCAACTCGGCAGCCGGCCCCGCTGCGGCGTACGCCCCGGCGCAGCAGGGGATGATCGCCGCGGACGATGGCGCGGCAAGCCCGGCGATTTCCGGCCTGCCCGTCCGCTCGCACAACATCCGTCAGGCGACACTCTGCGTGTGGCGGAAGTAATCCTCCTCATCGTGTGACCTGTTTGTCTATTAACGTGTCATATCCTGTTATGAGGAGCATCTCATGGTCCGTAAGCTTACTGCGGCGTTGGCCGCACTAGTGCTGGTCTGCGCACTGCCTTTTGCAGTGCATGCCGTGTCCACCTCAGAGACGCGCGCCAGTTGCTGCGCGTGTTGCGGCGAGACGTGCGCCTGCAGCGAATGCCGGTGTGACGAACTGGGCTGCGCGTGCGGCCAGGGTGGTCCGTGCGCCTGCACATCGGAGTGTTGCGAAACGGGCGGCTGCCCGCACTGCAACGCAGGTTAACGGCTCGTGATCGCTGCCGCCCCCGGGCCTCGGCCCAGGGGCGGCAGCCTGTTCCCTCACGTCGACGTTCACTGGTGATCCTGCGCGCACACGGGGGCGAGAGCTGTTATCCAGAGGTCCGCCTCTAGAACTGCGTTCCTGCACGGCGCACAGCGACGCTACGCACCTGGAATACGTCGCCCGTGTAGAAGAAACGGAAGTCCGCAGCGCCGTTCTGCGCGCCCTGGAATCGGGCGTCATCGATGCGGAACACCGTCTTGCGCCACGCACCGCTGCCGGTCCCCTGCACCAGCTGCGGGTGTGCCTTGTACGCGCCCCCCAGCGCGGCGGCGGTATCGGTCGAGTCGTATTCGAGTCCGATCCGCAGCGGGCCCGCATCCAGATACTCAAGCTCGATGTCCAGTGCGCCCCGGCCGGGGCTGTAGAAGCTCGCCGCCACATCCAGGTACAGGTACTGGGCCCGGGGACTGGCCGGCAGCAGCCAGATCGCCTGGCCGCCGGCTTGTTCAATCGTGAACCGGCCGTCCTCGACGTACACGATATCCAGCCCGTGGGATCGGCCGGCTGCGACTGAGACCTCCGGCACCGTGTCGAACTCGTCCCGCGCATACTGTTCGCGGTGCGTTTCGTACTCCCGCACCAGCCACAGCAGCGTGTACAGGTCGACCAGCTGGACCTGGTCACCCGCGATCGCCTGCAACTCGCGTTGCACGGTGGCGTACCAGGTCGGGGTCTGCAGGATCGAGCGGAACACGGCGAAGCGGGGCGCCGGACCGCGACTTGCATGCCGCAGCAGCTGCGCTGCCTCGCGCGGATCGGCGGGCAAGTCGCCGCGCATGCGGACCAGCGGCATTCCCTGGTGCACCCCTTGCAGAGCGACCTTCTGGGCCACAATCCCATCGGGCGAGAAGCGCGCATAGGCGTCCAGCCCTTCAGGGGCCAGCCCTGGCCCGAAGCCATCGATGACGAAGCCGGTCAGGCTGATATCCCATTGGGAGAAGAAACGCCGGCAGTGTCGCTCCCACACCGCCATACCCGAGTCGAGACCGGAATGCGGACGTGGCGGGGTGAGCAGTCCGGGGTTGAGGTAGCCGGCGCCCGAGTCCCCGGCCACGAAGAAGTCGTTGGCCGTACGGCGTTCCCGCGCCCACGCCATGCCGAAGGGAAAACGCTCGCACAGGTTCGGGTTGAACGCCCAGGACAGCGGCAGGGTCCCGCGGGCGGGGTCCTGCCACATCCGGGGCAGCTGGTGGTAGATCCACGCCGCCGAGTCGTAGTCGCCGACGTAATGTGCCACGTAGTTGCGCGGCACGATGCGTCCTGCACTGTCCAGGATTCCCCGCGCCTGCAGGCTCTCGCGCGTCGGCTTCGGATTCTGGGGGTAGCGCTCGGCCAGCGGATAGTGCTGGAAGAACGACGCGTTGGCCATCGCTCCCAGGCCGATCGCGTCCGCGTCCATGTAGGCGTTGAAGCAGGAGAGGATTTCCGCGTACTTCCATTCGGTTGGCACTGCCTCGTGCCGCCCCGCGGCCGCCCAGGTGGGGCTCTGAAAATCGGTGTACTTGTACGCCCAGGGCACGAACCCGGCGGCGTGGATGCACGTTTCTCCGCCGGTGCGCGCGGAGGTGGCCTGCAAGATCGCCCTCAACGTCGCGGCGTCCGTGCCGGGAGTCTGGCCCGGATCATCGACGCACGCCTCGTCATCCCACACATTCAGATCAAACACCAACCCGCGGCGAGCGATGAGGAAATCATGGTTCATCAGCGTGTGATTCTGGGGCGCAATCGCGGCGTAACAGCGCAGCCAGAAGGCGTCGAGGTAGTACCCCAGTCGCACGGGATCGGTCTTCCCGGTCTTCACGTAGTGCTCGATCAGCCAACGATAGGCGTCACACTTCGCACTGCCGGTGGAGCCGATCTGCGTGCCGGGAATGACGCCTTGACCTGTGAATAACGGTGTGCCGTCGTCGGCCAGCAGCCGCCGTGCCACGGGCAGCGGAGCGGGGCCGTGGACAAGTCGGTCGCAGAGCGAGCCGGGCGTCTCGTCGGAGCGGACACACAGCAGCCGATCGCAGCCGGCGATCGTCGATGCCAGGTTGGAAGTGGCCGGCACGCGTTCGTCCCAAACCACCGCTCCCTGGTGGCAGGCCGCGAAGCGCCGCAGCAGTTCGTCCAGGCTGCCAATGCGTTCCACCTCCCGGTCCGCCAGCCACCCGCCGGGTGCGGTCATCTGTTCCCACCAGAAATCGTCCGGCTCAGCCAGGCACCGCACGAAGAGGCGCGGCGCTTCGCGATTTGCCAGTCCCTGCAGCGACACGACGAGGTGGGTTTCATCCCACATCCGCCGCCGCGCGGCAGGATCGCTCACGTCCAACTCCCAGAGCGGCGTCATGTCGTAGACGACAATCGGTTCCGGAATCGGTTCCGGGCGCCGATCCTCGTGCGGCACGGCCGGCTGCGCGCCGACGACGGCACCATCGAGAATCGCGACGACAAATGCGGCGGCAAGTATGCGCTGGTGCATTGCAGGCTCCTTGCGTCTCAGGTTAGCATGTCGCTGTGGGCATCAACAGTACTGCGTAGACGACTGGTAGCTGAGGAGGCTGACAATGTGGCGTTTACTGATAGCCGCAGGGCTGGTGTGCGTAATCGGAATGCAGGCAATCGGACAGGAGCCCGTAGCGCGGGTGGCGCCGGAGGACTTCGCGATCCTGGCCTGGAGCCGCATGCCGAACGATGTGAACGTGCTGCGCGACGTGTACGAGTGCGGCTTCAACCTGGCCGGCATGGTTGATCCCGAAGCGCTGGACGCCGTGGCCGCCGCCGGACTCAAGACGCTCGTGAGCCATCCCGCGATGCACGTCGACGACCGCCGGGTGGACCGGGACGAGGCCGCGGTGGCACAGGATGTCCAGGCCGCCGTTGAACAGGTTGGTCAGCACCCGGCGCTGTTCGGCTATTACCTGCGCGACGAACCGCCTGCGCGCATGTTCCCAGCCCTGGGCCGATACGCCGCAGCGCTGCGGCAGACGGCGCCGTATGCGGCCGCGTACATCAACCTGTTCCCCAACTACGCGAGCCCCCAGCAACTGGGTTCTGCGACGTATGCCGAGCATCTGGACCAGTACCTCAGCATCGTGAAGCCGCCCTTTCTCAGCTACGACCACTATGCGCTGATGGAAGACGGTTCCCTGCGCGACCTGTATTTCCAGAACCTCGAGGCGGTGCGCTCCGCGGCGCTGGCCCACCATGTACCGTTCTGGAACATCGTGCTGGCCAACGCCCACTTCACCTACGCTGAACCATCTCCGGGCGGATTGCGGTTCCAGGCCTACACGACGCTGGCATACGGCGGGCGGGGGCTGAGCTACTTCACCTACATGAGTCCGGCGATCGGGAACTACCGCCTGGCGCCGATCGATCAGTTTGGACACAAGACTCCCACCTGGGACATGCTGCGGAACGTGAACCTGCAGATTCACGCGCTGGCGCCGACCCTGATCACGTTGAAGAGCGTGGGGGTGTTTCATCATCCGGACGTGCCCGACGGATGCCGCGCCCTGGCCGACAGCCAGCTGGTCGCTGAGCTGGACGGGCCGGGGCGGTTCGTGGTCGGGGAGTTCACCGGTCCCGACGACACGCCCTATGTCCTGGTGGTCAACAAGGACCTGCACACGTCCACTCACTTCGGCGTCAAGTTCCGGCAGGACGGCACCATCATGCAGACCAACTCCTACAGCGGACGGACAAGTCCGTGGCACGGCGAGAACAACTGGCTGGCGGCGGGCCAGGGGATGCTCTTGAGCCTGCGCAAGTGACGCGCATCGGCTGCGTGCGGCAAGGGGGCGCGAGGACGGCTCTGCCCGCTCCGGCAGGCGGCCCGCGGCCAACGTTGACGGCAGTAGATGGTGGGGCTAAGATCGGGTCACCTGCATTCCAGCAAGGCCATCATCCCCCGGAGATCCTCGTTCTATCTCGAGAGGAACACAGCATGGGTAGTCACCTTCGTCCGACACGGCGCCAGTTTCTGCAGACCGCGGGAGCGGCCGTGGCGGTGCCGTACGTCATCACCTCCTCCGCCCTGGGGCAGAACGGAGTGCCGCCCGCCAGTGACCGGATCGTGATGGGCGGCATCGGCATCGGCAACATGGGCAACGGCGATCAAGATGCCTTTCTGGGTCGCCCGGACGTGCAGTACGTGGCGGTGTGCGACGTGCGTGCCGGCGTGCGGGAGGCGGCCAAGGGGAAGGTGGACAAGCGCTACAGCAACACGGACTGCCAGGCGTACAACGACTTCCGGGAGCTGCTGGCACGCCCGGACATCGACGCGGTACATGTCGCCACGCCCGATCATTGGCACGCGATCATGGTGATCGAGGCCTGCCGCCAAGGCAAGGATGTCTACTGCCAGAAGCCCGAAACGCGGACGCTGCGGGAAGGACCCTTGATGGTCGAGGCAGCGCGCCGCTACGCGCGCGTCGTCTCCGGCGGCAGCCAGCGCGTGCTGGATGACTATCGCGGCATCGTGGACAAGTGCTGGGGCGGCGTACTCGGCGCCATCAAGTCGATCAACGTGAATGTGGGCCCCCTCTCCCAGCCCTGCAATCTGCCGGGCGAGCCGGTGCCGCCCGATATGGACTGGGACATGTGGCTGGGGCCGGCCCCGTGGGCACCGTACAACTCCAAGCGGTGCGACGGCAACTTCGGGACCAGTGGCAACAGCTGGCGCTCGTACGTGGACTATTCGGGTGGCGGCATGACCGACTGGGGCGCGCACCATTTCGGCGGCGCCACGTTCGCCGTGGACGTGCGGGAGCAGCAGCCGGAGGAAGTCATCTATCACGAGCACCAGGGGCAGCCGTACCTGTCGTTCCGCTTCCCGAACGGTTTGCTGATCCACCACAACCGGCCCCACAGCGAGAACCTGGCGGTGGAGGTCCTGCCGGGTGAGGAGGGGCCGGCCAAGCCGGTGCCGAGCTACAAGGGGACGGGGGGCATCTACGGCGACTTCCTCGAATGCGTGAAGACCCGTGAGCGGCCGTTCCGCGACATCGAGCTGGCGGTCAATACGGTGATGATCAGCCACCTGGGTATCGTGGCCTATACGTTGCAGCGGTCCTTGAAGTGGGAGGCGAGCAAGCAGGAGTTTCCAGATGACGCCGAGGCGAACCGGTTTCTCGACCGTGCGCGCCGCGAGCCCTGGCAGCTCTGACTATCGGTGTTCCGCAACCTGTGCTTTCCCAGCCGATTTGGACAAGGAAACCTGCAATGAACCTGGATACACTGGATCAAGCCTTCGAAGCGCTCAAGACGTATGACTGGGGAGCCGACCGCAGCGTCCTGCATCCGCTGGACGAGGCGGTGATGGCGACGCGTGCCGATGCCGCGGCCCGGCAGGCCCTGGAAAGGCGACTGGCCGAGACGCTCACGACCGGCATTTCGCGCGATGCCAAGGACGTCGTCTGCCGCCTGTTGATGGTGCTCGGTACGGCCGCGTCGGTCCCCACGCTCGCCTCGCTGCTGGCCGACGCGGAGCTCGCCCACATGGCGCGCTATGCGCTGGAGCGCATCCCGGCGCCGGAGGCCGCCGCGGCCATGCGGGCCGCACTGCCGCAACTCAGCGGACTCCTGCGCGTGGGTGTCATCGGATCGCTCGGCGTGCGGCAGGACGTGGAAAGCGTGCCCGCGCTCGCCGCGCTGCTGGGCGACCCCGATCCGGCCGTGGCCTGCGCCGCCGCCTGCGCGCTGGGGGCCATCCGCACCCCGGACGCTGCCGCCGCACTGGCCGGGGCCAGCGTCTCCCACGCGGAGGTCAAGCGGGCGACCACCGACGCCTCGCTGGCCTGTGCCGAAAGCCTGTTGGCCGGTGGCCAGCGCGCCGACGCGCTGGCCATCTACCGGCGCTTCGCGGGCGAAGACCAGCCGAAGCATGTGAAGCTGGCGGCGACGCGCGGCATGCTGGCCTGTGCCGGCCAGTCACAGTGACGCGCGCGGACAGCAGGGGATTATGCTCACGCCGGCGGCCCTGGCAGCGCCAGCGCCGCCCGGCCCCGGAAGGAGGTTGCGCCGTGAAGGTCATCCGTGTCTCGCTGGGCTGCATGCTGTGCCTGGTCAGCGTCGGCGCGAGTCTGTCCAGGTCGTACGCCGACGACGCGGCGGACAGTGAGCTGGTGCAGATGGTTGTCACACTCTTGCACGACGCCGACAAGGATGTCCGCGCACTGGGGCTCGAGCAGGTGCGCACAGCGACCAAGGGATCGTCGGCAACACAGCAGTTTGCGGCCGAATTGCCGAAGCTCTCGGGCGAGGCACAGGCCGCCCTGCTCAGCGCTCTGGCAGATCGGGGCGATGCCGCAGCGCGGCCCGCCATCATCGACCTGCTGGCCACCCGTCCTGACGAAACCGTCACACGGGCGGCGCTGGCAGCCCTGGGGTTCCTCGGTGAGCCGGCCGATGCCGCGGCGCTGCTGCACTGGTTGCGCGACGGTGCGCCGGCCGTCCAGGAGGCGGCGCGGGCGAGCCTGGTGCGGTTGCCGGGTGACGCGGTGTCAGCGACGCTCGCTGCGGAGCTGGACCAGGCGCCGGCCGCGCTGCGCGTGATCCTGCTCGAAGTGCTCACAGCCCGGCGCGCTCTCAATACAGTCCCCCAGATGCTCCCCCTGGCCGTTGCCGCCGACGCGTCCGTGCGTGGTGCGGCGATGGCGGCGCTCGGGCAACTGGCCGGCCCCGAACATATCCCCGGACTCCTGCCGGGGGTGCTCGCGGCCGAACCGGGGCGGGAACGCGAGACGGCCGAGAAGGCGGTGCTGTCGGTGTGCAGCCGGATCGCCGACGCGAACCGGCGGGCGGAACCGGTCCTGGCCGCCATGCAGGGACTGAGCGATGCGCAGCGTCTGACTGTCCTGCCCGCCCTGGGACGGGTCGGAGGTCCGGCTGCGCTGCAGGCGATCGAAGCGGCCATCGGCCAGGCCCAACATGACGTACACGACGCGGGCATTCGCGCGCTGTGCAACTGGCCTGACGCATCGACTGCACCCCGGCTCACGGAACTGGCCACACAGGACCCGCACCCGGATCATCAGATCAAGGCACTCCGCGCGCTGATTCGCGTGGCCGTCGTGGCGGACGAGCGGACCGATGCCGAGCGGCTGGAGCTGTTGCGCGCGGCGCTGGAGGTGTGCGTGCGGGACAGCGAGCGGAATCTCGTGCTGCAGCGGGCCCAGGCCATCCGGACCCCTGACACGCTGCGGTTTCTCCTGCCGTTTCTGGATCAGCCTGCCTGCGCGCAGCAGGCGTGCCAGTCGGTAGTCGAACTGGCACACCACCGCGCACTGCGCGAGGCGCACAAGGCCGAGTTCGACCAGGCACTGGACAAAGTGATTCAGATCAGCAGCGACGCCACATTGATCGACCGCGCGCAGCGATATAAGAAGAATCAGACCTGGGTTCGTGAACGCCCGTAGCGGGATCGGCCTCCAGGTAGCCGCCAGAATGCATCGATTCGTTTTCTTGGGGGAGGGAGGGACAGCACATGTCGCGCTGGAATCGCAGGCAATGGCTCACGGCGGCAAGCGCCGCGGCGGCCACCGCGTTCGTGGTACCACGCTCCGCACTCGGCGCTCCCCGCGCTGTCGTGCGCGAAACGAAAGTGATCAGCCACCAGCCTCATCTCTACCACGGCTGGCCCACGGTGGCGCGCTGCGGCAGCGGTCGGCTGCTGTTGACCTATTCGGGTGGCCGCGAGTCGCACGTCTGCCCCTTTGGCCGCGTCGAACTGATGCAGTCGGACGACGGCGGCCAGAGCTGGACGTGGCCGCGCGTGCTGCTCGACTCCGCTCTCGACGACCGCGACTCGGGCGTGCTCGAGACGGCCCAGGGCTCGATCCTGGTGACGACCTTCACCTCGCTGGCATACCAGTCGATCCTCGAGAAGGCCGAACTGAATCCCGAACCCGAGAAGAACCCGTGGCCCTTGCCGCCTGAGCGGCTGGAGCCCTGGCGCTCCGCCCATCGGCGGCTCAGTCCCGAACAGCGGCAGGCGGAACTGGGCGTCTGGATGCTCCGCTCCACCGACGCGGGCGTCTCCTGGTCGACCCCCTACCGCTGCCTCGTCAACAGCCCCCATGGACCGATCCAGCTGGCGGATGGCCGGCTGCTGTATGCCGGCAAGGCTTTGTGGGAGGTGACGCCGGAACATGGTGAGGGGCGGACCGGGGTGTGCGAATCGACCGACGATGGTGTCACCTGGCGCTGGCTGGCTGATCTGCCAGTGCGGCCGGGTGACACGGTCGACAACTATCACGAACTGCACGCCGTGGAGACCGCGGGCGGCGCGATCGTGCTGCAGATCCGCAACCACAACGCGGCGCACGGGTCCGAGACGCTGCAGAGCGAATCGTCTGACGGCGGTCGGACCTGGAGCGTGCCGCATCCGATCGGCGTCTGGGGCCTGCCGTCGCACCTGCTGCGGCTTCGCAACGGCCACCTGCTCATGACCTACGGTTATCGTCGCCCGCCGTTTGGCAACCAGGCGCGTGTGAGCAGCGATGACGGGGGCACGTGGTCCGAGCCGCTGACCATCTCGGACGACGGTGTTGGCCACGATCTCGGATACCCGTCCACCGTGGAACTCGACGATGGCGCGTTGGTCAGCGTCTGGTACGAAGCTCTGGCCGCTGCACCGCGCGCCGTGCTGCGTCAGGCCACCTGGACACTCGAGTAGTGCGCATCGTGACAGCCGGCGCGCCTCGGCATCAGGCCACTGCCCGGCGCTCGACGGCGGCGCCCGCAGCCAGTTGCTCCACGATCCGCTGCGCATCGTGCCGGTGACGCCAGGTGGCTGCAAACAGCCGGGCGCTGGCGCGATAGTGTGGATAGTGCTCACGCAGGTTGCGCACCAGCAGCGGCAGCTGGTGCACGTCGGCGTAAGCCAACCCGACCTGCCCGGCCGGATAGGAAGCAGCGCCGCTGGCGGGAGCGCCCAGCAAGCAGATCTCGGCGTGGCGGACCGACACCCACGCGTCGTCGTAGGCATTGCTCAGACTCAGCCGGACACGCTCGGTGCCGCCGTCCAGGGCCACGAATGTCGAAACGGGTTTGCCCAGCGCACGCGGGCCGAGAATGGCCACGGTCGCCCGCGTCGTGGCATCCACCACCGGCCCCGCCGGCTGGACCGCCACACGGATGTACGTCCCCGGCGGTGTGGCCGGATCCCAGGTGAAGCTGACCAGCGCCGCACGCGCCTCGCGCACCACCTCCACTTCACAGGCTGCAGCTGCCGCAGCATTCCCGAAGACCGGACCGGCACCGCCCCGACCTGCCGGAACACACAGGTGCCACGCCGCCGCGTCCAACGGCTGAAGGGCCCGCATCGACGCTGCCGCGCGCAGCGCGTCGAGATGCTCGTAGTTCGGCTCCGCGACCTGATCGGAGAGCCAGGAACCGGCGGGGACCAGCACCGGCACGCCCCCCGCCAGCATTTCTACCAGCACGCCACTGCACTGCGTGTAATAGGCCCGACCGTCGTGCAAGAAGACCGCAATGTCGGCCTGCCGAATCAGATTGAGATACGCCTCGTGCACCAGCGGGTGCCGCAACCATACAATGGACGCCGTATCGTCGCGCTGCAGACTCGACCGGAAGACCAGCGGGACGCCCATCCGCGGCGCGATCATCCGCCGGGCCTGCCGGCGGTTGGTCTGCACCACCAACTGCATGCCTCCCGACGCCAACTCCTGATCCCAGATCTCCTCGACAAACTGGCGCGCAACCGCCTTGCCTTTCTCCCGCCGCAGAAAACCGGCGCACATGAGCCGCAGCCGCTGCGGCGCCCCGGAAGCGTCGTCCGGCAAAGTCTGCAGATCGACCGGAAACGGAAGCACGCGGAATTCCAATTGGGCCAGCCGATTGAACTGGTCCGCCAGCTTCTGCGAGGTACCGTACAGTCTCAATCG
The DNA here is from genome assembly GCA_036821925.1 of Pirellulaceae bacterium. Taxonomy (GTDB): domain Bacteria; phylum Planctomycetota; class Planctomycetia; order Pirellulales; family Pirellulaceae; genus JAAYDI01. The sequence continues at coordinate 814 of DAISIS010000117.1, read as the reverse complement.
CCCGGGCGGAATGTGCTGGACCAGGTACTCCAGCTGCCGGCGCATGGTGCGTTCCACCGATGCCTGCGCCGCATACTCCGGTTCGCGCCCCTGCAGAAACCCCCGGTGAAACAGCCCATGCCATGTCACCCCTGCCAGGTCCGGAACCGCGGCTAGAAAGCGAGCCACACCGAGCAAGTCGAAGAACGAGGTGGAGGGAAGGAATACTTGGTCACCAGCCCGCAGTCCGACCGCCGCGTCGACCGCCTGGCACGCGGCAGCCAAGCGCTCCAGTCGCCGGCGGCGTTCCCGCCCGCGCCACCACCGCCACGCCGCCCGGATGCCATGGCGTAAGTCCAGCCCTGCCCAGCCGCCACGCGCCGGCAGGCTCGACGCGGACAAGGACCGACCAGCCAGGTCGACCGGATAGCCCGGGTCGTAGCCGAACGAGTCGTCGGCAAACACGGGCAACACCCGCCAGTGCCGCGGTAACAGCTCCCCGTGCCGAAAGCGACGGTGCGTGCCCAGCACCGGTTCGTAACCGCAGCGATCCGCAGCCTGCAGTATCCGGACAGCCAGCTCATAATAATGGCCACCCAGGCACGTGAGCGAAGGATCAAGCACAAGGAGCTTCGCCATAACGCAGGCAATCTCGACAAATCAGGCAAGGCATTCGCTGGGGAGATGCGTCAATACTCAACCTCGCAACGGGGCGATAGTAGGAATTCGCCATGCGAGCGTCAACATCAGTCCGGAGTTGGGGGAGCGGCGGGAGCGGCGGGAGCGCACCTTGCACTCTGCGCTAGCCAACCCGGCTGCCTGATTCCAGCTGATC
>DAISIS010000116.1:0-12685 GCA_036821925.1 Pirellulaceae bacterium | reverse complement strand
CAGATGTCGATCTTGAGCGATCGGAAGTCGTTGCTGACCGGCGTGCCGCGGGACGGTGCTCCCGCATAGGTGGTGGTGCGTTCCATGCTCCGCTGCTCGGTCAGCGAGTAGATGACGCGGAACTCGCGGCTGGGAAGCTGGAACAAACGGTCTTCGGCATAGACCCATTCGGCGCGGCACGGAGCGATCAGGACGAATCGTTCTGTGGAGCCGGCCTGGCGATCGACGATATCGAGGACCGCGTCCAGCTGGATTCGCGCGAGGTTGCCGTGGGGTGCGTTGTGACGCGCGTACGGTCGCGGGTCAGGGCGATAGGGAAAATCCCAGGTCATGAACGACCGCTGGAAGTCGCAGACGCCCGCCTCCTCGGCGGCCGGCGCTGCAGCGCCCCGGGTGTGGCCCGCTGCCGTGGATCCCAGCGGCACGATCAGAGCGCCCCCCAGCACCACCGATCCGGCACCCACATGAAACTCGCGGCGGGTCAGTTTCGAGGCATGACTCATGGCGTTTCTCCTGTGATAGGTGGGACGGATCCGGCGGCGGACGGCTGTTTGTCGTCCGGGCCGTTGGCACGTCGGTAGGTGTCCAGGCCGCCCGGCTGGAGCCAATCGGACAGCAGTCGCACGTCCTGCTCTCCGGCCAGCGCGCCGGGTGGGCTGGGGGGCGTGGTGTCCGCCGCCGGGCGGATCTCCCACCAGCAACGGCCCGCGTGATGGTGCTCATGATCGACCACGAAGCCGGCGGTGCGCAGCAGCGGTCCGATCCAACCCATGCAGTGGTCGCAGTAATCGTGATAGTGATGCAGGCCGTTGCGGAGCAGGAAACCTCGCGAGGGGCACGCGTGCATGTCGATGCGGTAGACCGTGTCAGTGGCCACGCAGTGGTACCCGGCCGCTTCATGATCCAGCGTGTGGTCCCAATAGGCCCGCATGCCGGGGATGCCTTGCGGCACGATCAAGGCGGCGGCATGCCGCTGGGAGTCCTGCGCTATCGCCTGTTCCCAATACGAGCGGACCAGCGCTTCGCCCCCCGTGCGCCGGAGCCACTCGAACGTCCAGTCGTAGTGTCCGCAGAAATCGTAGACGCCTAGCATGTGACTTCTCGAATCTCGTTCAGGTCCTGCGGCGCCGCAGCCTGCTCGCGGCGCACAAACGTCTGGCGGCAGGAGCCGTCGCCGCCGCTCACACGGACGGTGAAGCCGGCCGGCGCAGCAATCGCTTCACTTACAAAATAACAGTGCTGGCAGAAACACGGGACGATCTCGCGCTGGTGGGCCCGCAGATGCTGGAGGGCAGGGCAGACGGCCACCGCGACGACGACCGCCTGGTCGCACTCGTGGACCTCGACCTGCCCGCCGGGCTCCGCCGCGAAAAACGCCCGCCAGTACGCGGCGATGCCGGGCAGGTCGCGTTCCTTCCAGGCCGTCGACAGCGGCGCGTAGTACTGCGTGCCGAGGTCGGTCCAGTAGCGGCGCAGCGAGTCCAGGCCGAATCGCTCGAGCAGGAAGCGAAAAGTAGCGTTGATGGCGAAGTAGAAGTCCGCGGCCCCGACAGGCTTCGTGTCGCGATACGGCAGCGGTGAATGCGGGTCAGTCATCGGGTATTACATCCTGGAGACGGTTATAGTGCTGCCACCGGCCCTTGGCAATCAGGTCTGCGTCCAGACGCCTGCGATGCCACGCCCCACGCCGCTGGCCGCCGGACGCGCCGCGCCCCGCCCCGCTGAATACCGGGCCGCTGCCCGCGGGGCACGTGGGGCGACACGGTGTCAGCGCTGGTCGTCACCGGTCACGGGTCGCATCGGGCCGCCAGTCTTGTTAACCTGCGAGCACGTCCCTTGCGGGCGAAGTGCCAGGAACTCATTCACCGGAGGCCGCGCCAGGACGTTGGCCGGGTCGAGGAGCGGACATGGAACACTTCACATGGCTGGACTACAGCGTCTTTGTGGCCTACTTGCTCGCCACCATGGCGATTGGCGCTCTGTTCATGCGGGGCCAGCGCAATGTGGCCGACTACTTCCTGGCCGGACGCAGTATGGGCAGCCTGGTGATCTCGATGACCATGCTGGCTGCGCTGTTCTCCGGGATCAGCTTCCTGGCGGCACCGGCCGAAGGGTACCTGCACGGTCCGGCCTTCTACCTGGTCAACCTGGGTTTCTTCATCGCCACCCCGATCACGACCATCTTCATGCTGCCGTTTTTCTACCAGGCGCGGTTCTTCACGGCGTATCAGTATCTGGAGGAGCGGTTCTCAGGGGTGGTCCGCACGGTGGCGTCGGCCTCGTTCATCCTCCGCGTGCTGCTGTGGCTGGCGCTGGCCACCTACGCGCCGGCGCTGGCGCTGGAGCAGGCGACCGGCCTGCCGCTGTGGTTCAGCATCCTGTGTACTGGCATGCTCACAACATTCTACACGACGTTCGGGGGCATGAAGGCCGTCATCTGGACCGACGTCATGCAGCTGATCGTGCTGTTCGGCGGGCAGATCATCATCTCGCTCACGGCCTTGACGCGTCTGCCAGGCGGGATCGGCCAGGTGGCGGAACTGGCTGCGGCGGATAGCCGCTGGACCCTGAGTTTCAGCTTGGATCCCACGGAGCGGCTGACGATCTGGGGGTTGATCCTCGGCGGCGCGTTCATGCACCTGGTGCAGATGGCCACCGATCAGGTCTCTGTCCAACGGTACCTGACTGCGAAGAGCCTGCGGGAGGCGCAGCGTGGCCTGTGGATCAAGCTGTTGCTGGTCCTGCCGGTGACGGCCGTCTTCTACGGCGCCGGCCTGATTCTGTTTGCGTACTACCAAGTCCACGGCGATCCGCTCGCCGATGGACGCATCGGGAAGGCCGACCAGATCCTGCCCTATTTCGTGGTGACCGAGTTGCCGGCCGGGTTTTCGGGCCTGTTGATCGCTGCGATCTACGCGGCCAGCATGTCGACGATCTCGGCGGGCATCAATTCGCTGACCTCTGCCAGTCTGATCGATTTCTATCAGCGGTGGTGGCCGCAGGCGGATATGACGCCGCGGGGCCAGCTCCGCCTGGCCCGCCAGCTGACGCTCGTCTACGGCGTGCTGGTGATCGCTTTCGCCTTTCTGGTCCAGCACCTGGGGACGCTGCTGGAAGCGAGCAATTCCGTGATCGGCCTGGTGGGCGGACCGCTGCTGGGGATGTTCTTTCTGGGCATCTTCTCCCGGCGTGCGACGGCGCGCGGCGCCTTGCTCGGTTGGCTCACCGGCGTCGGCATGCTGCTGTGGATCTGGCTGGGCACGAACGTGTCCTTCCTCTGGTACACGTTGATCGGCTGCGGCGCGACGCTCGTCGCCGGGTGCCTGATCAGCCGGCTGGAAGCAGCGCCCGATCGCCGGCGTCTGGAGGGGCTGGTCTGGAACCGCGCCCGCGCGGGAGACGAGCGCTGATCGGCGTGGTCGGCGCGCCGGCCCGGTAACGCCCGCGGGTTGTAATCACCGGCGCGCGGAGCTAAGATCCCGGTCAACACTAGCGGCGACCCAAGCGAGTTGCAGGGAATGAAATCGATCCCAGTCGTCCTGAGTTTTCTGACCAACGCCCAGCGGCGCCGCAATCTGCTTGTGCTGGGCAAGCTGGTGTTGATCTTCACGCTGCTCGTCGTGGTGTTCACGATCACGTTCCATTACGTGATGGCCTGGGAGGGGCGGGAGTTCAGCTGGGCCACCGGTGTCTACTGGGTGCTGGTCGTGATGTCCACGCTCGGATTCGGCGACATCACGTTCGAGTCCGATGTGGGGCGGGTCTTTTCCGTCGTGGTGCTGCTGTCGGGCACGGTCCTCATGCTGGTCCTGTTGCCCTTCATGTTCATCCAGTTCTTCTATGTGCCCTGGATGGAAACACAGGCGGCAGCGCGCGCGCCGCGCTCCCTCCCCGCGAAAACCGCCGGACATGTGATCTTGACCGGCTTGAACGCGGTGGAAGCCGCCCTGATCCGGCTGCTCAATCGCTCCCAGCATCCATATGTCGTGCTGGTGCCTGAGCTGGCTGAGGCGCTGCGACTGCATGACGAAGGGTACCGCGTGATGCTGGGGGATCTGGACGATCCCGACACCTACAGTCGCGCACGAGTCGCCCAGGCGGCGCTGGTCGTGACCGCCCGCTCGGATACAACCAACACCAACGTGGCGTTCACCGTGCGCGAGGCCTGCGAGTCGGTGACGATCGCCGCTACCGCTGCGTCCGCGGCCGGCGTGGACATCCTGCAACTCGCCGGCTGCAATCACGTGCTGCGATTCAACGACACGCTGGGCCAGGCGCTGGCGCGGCGAATCGTCGGGCGCGACGCGAAGACGCACGTCATCGGCCAGTTCGACGAGCTGTTGATTGCCGAGGCCGCGGCCCTGCACACGCCGCTGGTCGGCCGCAGCCTGCGCGACATTCGGCTGCGCGATCACGTGAACGTGAACGTGGTGGGCGTCTGGGACCGCGGCCGCTTCCAGATCGCCGGCCCGGAGACCTGCGTCCAGGCCACGTCGGTGCTCGTGCTCGCCGGCTCACGCGACCAGCTGGACGCCTACGACGCGCTGTTCTGCATCTACGAACGATGCGACAAGCCAGTCGTTATCATCGGCGGCGGACACGTCGGGCGGGCCGTAGCCGCGACGCTCGATCAGGAGGGGATCGACTACCGGATTGTCGATCGGCGCCCCGACCCGCAACTGGAACCGGGCCGGGTCATTCAGGGGGACGCGGCGGAGTTCGAGGTGCTGCAGAAGGCCGGGATCCTGGAGACGCCGTCGGTCGTCATCACCACCCACGACGACGATATGAACGTCTATCTGACCATCTTCTGCCGCCACCTGCGGCCGGACATCCACATTCTCGGCCGCTCGAATCTGGAACGCAACACCTCGACGCTGCACCGCGCCGGGGCCGATTTCGTCATGTCGTCCGCGAGCACCGGGGCCAACATGCTGTTCAACCTGCTGCGGTCGGCGCACCTGCTGTTGCTGGCCGAGGGACTCGACGCGTTCCGCATCCCCATGCCCGCGGCCCTGGCAGGACGCTCGCTGGCGGAGAGCCGCATTCGCGAAGCCACCGGCTGCAACGTGGTGGCCGTCGTGCTGGACGGCAGTTTCGATGTCAATCCGGAAGCGAACCGCTCCCTGCCGACCGCGGCCGAACTGGTGCTGATCGGCAACCCCGAATCTCAATCGCGCTTCTTCGCGACCTTCGCGGTCCCGCCGCGCACGTGCTGACCGCGCCGCACACCGCACACCACCCCGCTGCCGCCCTGTGGCTGGAACACAGGGCACAGCAGCGTGGATGCGGCCGCCGACGCGCGGCTGCCTGCGCCGCAGCCGGGTGGGATTACGGATCCAGTTCCCGGACGAAAATGTTGCGGAACTGCACGAGCGACGGCGGGCTGGTCCACTGGCCGTCCTGCTTCCCGCCATGGTGCTGCAGGGCGATCGCCCCGCGCGCCGGCAGCCCCGGGATGGTCACACCCGGCAGCACCGGCTTGCCGTTGAGCAGCACTTTCACGGTGCTGCCGCGCACCGTGATGTCGAACCGGTTCCACTCGCCAACCGGGTTGTCGGCACGCAGCTGAGGGGTCACGCCCGCACGCACTTCGGCCGGCATCGACCGGTCGCAACGCACCCCGTACATCTCGCCGGATCCCACAGGCCAGCACCAGATGTTCACCTGATACCTGCCGCTCCCGCGCAGGTAGACGCCCGAGTCGGAATCGGGTTGCGGGTAAGGTTTGGGTTTTCCGTCTGCGTCGAGTTCCTCGTTGCCGTCCGGCAGGATGTTGTACACGTTCGGATTCACGTAGGGGGTTTCTTTGATGCGCCAGTCGAGCACGAGCTGGAAGTCACCCAGCTCTCGCTCACACCGGATACTCTTGTCCCCGGCGGTCGATTCGCTCTCGGCATCGTAGTCGATCACTTCGTTGACGACCTGCCAGTGGCCGTTGTCCCCCTCCGGCACCTTCCAGCCGCGGAGGTCGACGCCGGTGAAGAGCGGCATGAATCCGTCCGCCTCCTTCGCGATCTCCTCGGGCTGCGGATTGGTGGAGGGGAGTTCCTTGATGCGCACGTTGCGGAAATGCGCCTCGGAGCCTTCCGATTCGAGCATCAGGTAGCCCTTGCGCGGCGAGGCATTCTTGGCAATCGTCACCTCCTTGCCGTTAACACTGAGGCTGATGTCGCCGTTGTTGCCCACCACGCGGTAGTGGTTCCATTCCGGGGACGGTCGGGTCCGTTCCTCCTGCGGGAAACTGCGCTGGCCGTTGGGCGAAATACGTCCGGCGAGGGTGAGTTTCGCCCCGTTGACCGGAAAGACGTCCCCGTGCGTCGAGTACCACTCGTTCTTGCCCGGCACGTTGAAGCCGGGATCGAGGATCTGCACTTCGATGCCGCGGGAAAAGGCGGAGCCCGCCACGGGCAGGCCGTCGGCCCAGATGAAGAGCCCGGAGTTGCCGCCGGACTTCATGTGCCGCCACTCGAACTCGATGATGAAATTCTCATACATCCGGGCGGTCCGCAGCGTCCCGACCGGCGTGCCACTCGTGACCAGCATGCCGTCCCGCACGGTAAAGGTCTCCGGCGCGATGTTGCACGGCACCCAGCCCGACAGGTCCGTGCCGTTGAACAGGGGAACGAAGCCGTTCTCCTCTGCGACGCACGGCGCAGTTGCAGCCAGGCAGACGAGTAAGAGGACCAGATGGCATTTCATGTGTTCGTGCCCTTTCGTTGGTTATGGGGACTCACCTTCCGGCACCGGCCGCGACAGCCTTGCGCTTCGCGCGTCTCACGCAGCACGCGCGGCCGCCGGACCCCCGGGCTCGCCGGCGGATGCCAGCGGACGGCTGCCGGCGCATCCGGCAGCCCCCATTGTCGGCCATCTATGCACAGCGCGTCAATCACCTCTTCACGCCGGCCATGCGGCGTTCTGACCGCCCCGGCATGAGATGTCAAGCTGTTGTCAGTAGTCCAGAGTCAGGGACCGGCCCTTCGCGAGCGCTGCCAGTTGCCTGCGCGAGGAGGGAAATGCGTGCAGGTCAGGTCCGCCGCGTCTGGGAGCACGACCTCGATTCCCTGCGGGAGTGTCATCCCGTGGCCGGAGGCGGTTGCCGCTCGCGCCACCGGACCGTGCCGGCCCGGGGCGCCCACGCGATTTCCGCTCCGACCTGTTTCCGGCCGGTCCCGCGATAAGCTATGCTGTCCGATATCTGACCCGCCCGGATTCGGATCTTGCACCGATGACCTCTAGCACAGGGAGCCGATGCCATGTGCAACTGGCTGTGGCCGCGATCGATTGTGGCGCTCGTCTGGGTGTCGTGCGTGTTCTGCGGAAGTGTGTCGCTGGGGGGGCCGACCGAGCGCGAGGACGAGCCGGTGGCGGTGGGGGTGGCCCAGGTGGACATCACACCCGAGCATCCCGTGCGGATGTACGGATACGGAGCGCGGCAGACTGAATCGACGGGGGTGGCCGGACGCCTGGAGGCCACAGCGCTGGTGATCGGCGACGACGCGGGCGAAGGGCCGGCGGTGCTGCTGACAGTCGACAACGGAGCGGTGCCGGCCAGCATTCGGGACGACGTCTTTGCGCGGCTCCAGGCCGACGTGCCGCTGAAGGTGGAACGGTTCGTGCTCTGTAACGCGCACAACCATTCCGGCCCGGACCTGAAGGGCATGCGGGCGCTGGCGGGCGAGCAGCGCGAACATCTGGACCGCTATGCCCGGGAAGTGACGGGCCGCCTGACGCAGGTGGTGCGTGACGCGCTGGCTGCCCGCCGGCCGGGTCGCCTCGCGTGGACTCAGGGCACCGTTGGATTTGCCGCGAATCGGCGCGTGTTGAAGGACGGCCAGTGGGCCGGCTTCGGCGCCGTGCCGGACGCCCCGGTCGATCACAGCCTGCCCGTGCTGCGGGTGACCGATCTCGACGGCACGCTGCGCGCCGTCGTGCTGAACTATGCCTGTCACAACACGACGTTGCGCGGCGATTTTCTACAGATTCACGGCGATTGGGCGGCGTGTGCCCGGGCGGCGATCGAGGCCGATCAGCCGGGGGCTGTGGCGCTGGTAACGGTCGGCTGCGGAGCCGACGCGGACCCGGGTCCGCACGGCACCGTCGCGTTGTGCGAGCAGCACGGCCGCGCCGTGGCGGACGAGGTACGGCGGCTGCTGGCCCAACCCTGGCTTCCCGTCGCGCCCGTGCTGACGGCACGCCAGCTGCCGCTGGCCGTCCCCTATGACCCACTGCCGCCTCTGGAGGAGCTGGAACAACTGGCCCAAGACTCCTACCCGGCCGCGCGGCTGCTGAAGATGGTCCAACGCGGCGAGGCCCCCCCCACGGTGAAGAACTACCAGGTGGTTACCTGGGCCTTCGGGGACGACCTGGCCATGGTGTTCCTTTCCGACGAAGTGGTGGTCGATTACGCGCTGCGGATGAAACGCGAGTTCGATGGCAGCCGGCTATGGATCAGCGCCTACAGCCACGATGTGTCGAACTACGTCGTCTCGAAGCGGCTGATCCAGGAGGGCGGGTACGAGGTGAACAATTCGTTCAGCGCGGTGGTCTCGTACGGCCACCCCGAACGTGTCCAGCCGCCGATCGAGGACCGGATTGTCGACCATGTCCGCGCGCTGCTGCCCGCGTCGTTCCTCCACGCTCGCCCCGAATGAAAGAGGTGCTCCCATGTGTGCATACCTGCTCGCCGCCGGGATCCTGACGTGGGGCTGGCAGCCGGCCGCGGCGCCTGGTTGGCCGGCGCCGACGCTCGAACCGCTGGTGCGCGTGGTCGATCTGGAAATGGGCCAGTCGCAGATGGTCACGCTGGCGGACGGCCGGCAGGTGGTGGTCAAGCTGCTGGATTTGCAGGAGACACGCGATCCGCTGCGGGACGCCGTGCGGGAGGCCCGGGTGCTGGTCGCAGTGGACGGCCAGCAGCGGTGGCTCACCTCGGCCAACTACGAGCTGCCGCGGAGCGTGGCCAGCGTGCGGATTGACTGCCCGGTCACCAAGGGCTACCTGAGTAACAGCAGTTCGGAACCGTGGGGGCTGGAGGCGGATGCCCGGCTGCGACTGTGGCCGGCCGCCGGGCCGCTGGTACACCCCGATACGTTCGTCTACCCGGTCAAGCAGGTGTGGTTTGCCAGCTCCACGCAGATGGCCAATGAACCCTGCTACGTGGACGCCGGCGAACGGCCGGACAACCGCCAGATCTACTACCACTATGGTTTGGACTTCGGCGGTGCAGAGGGGCTGATCGAGGTTGTGGCGGCGACCGACGGGCTGGTCGTCTCGGCCCGCACGGAGCGGCTGCCGGGATTCGAGGATTCGCCGGTTGCCCCGCGCTACGACGTAATCTACGTGCTCGATGCCCGGGGCTGGTTCTACCGCTACAGCCACCTCTTCAGCATCGATGAGGCGATCCGGCCGGGGAGCACCGTGCGGGCCGGCCAACGCCTGGGTCTGTTGGGCAAAGAAGGGGGCAGTGGCGGCTGGTCGCACCTGCACTTCGACATCCAGTGCCGCCAGCCGTCGGGGCAATGGGGCTGCCAGGAAGCTTACGCCTTTGTCTGGGAGGCGCACCAGCGCCAGCATCAGCCGCTGCTGATCGCAGTCGCACGCCCGCATCGCGTGGCCTGGGCCGGCGACGCGGTGCAGTTGGATGCCAGCCGCTCGTGGAGCGCCACAGGCGAAATCGTCCGCTACGAGTGGACGTTCACCGACGGTACCCGCAGCTCTGGTCCGCAGATTGAGCGGGTGTACCAGCGGCCCGGCTACTACAGCGAGATCCTGCAGGTTACCGATGCCGCGGGGCACCGCGATTGTGATTTCGCGATCGTCCACGTGCACGATCGGGAACACCCCGAACAGTTCCCGCCTACCATCCACGTCGTGTACTCGCCCACGCTCGGACTGCAGGTCGGAGACGAAGTGACCTTCAAAGCCCGCACGTTCGCCACGACCGATGGCGAAGAGACCTGGGACTTCGGCGATGGCAGCCCGGCAGCCACGACGCGCTCGGACGGCAATGTCAACCAGTTGGCCCCGGACGGCTACGCCGTGGTCACCCACCGCTACGCCGCACCCGGACACTACCTGGTCCGCGCGGAACGCACCGACCGCTTCGGCCAGCGCGCCGTGGGCTACGTGCAAGTGCGGATCGCCGCGAGCGGCGCCGCGCCGAAATGATGGCCGAACCGTCGCAGAAACGCCCACGCACCGATCGCGTATGACTTGTGCTTCGGCCCGTGCGGCGCGTGCCGTTGCAGCCAGCAAGGCGGATTCGCTGGAGGGTCATTCATGACTGCCGCAGAGCGATCCAAGCGAAGGACGCGGTTCTTCCGCTTCAGCCTGCGCCAGTTGTTCGTGCTTTTCTTTGCCGTCGCCGCGCTCTTGAGTGTTTTCGTACCCGGCTGGCAGAGACAATGGCGGGAACATCAACGGGCCGAGGCTAGCCGCCGCTTGCTGGCAGCCGCCGCGGAGGGAGACGTGGACGGGGCGGCTCGCGCGCTCGCTGCCGGAGCCGACCTGCGCGCATGCGACTCGCGCGGGTATACCGCTATGGCTTGCGCAATCGAGAAGAGAGATCTGTCCATCCTCGAACTGCTCCTCGCTTCCGGAGCGGACGTGAATTGCGATTGGTGGATGGGGCGAACTCCACTGTATATCGCAGTCAACGCAAACGATCGCGTCGTGGCACGTCGGCTGCTGGATGCCGGGGCCGATCCGAACTGGCCGAGCGGCCCCGGTGGGCCACATGGGCGGTCTCCGCTCCATTGGTGCGTTGAAAAAGGGTACCTGGAGATGATGACGCTGCTCGTGGACTTCGGGGCGGATATCGAACAGAACGGACGGCTCGCGCTAGATTGCGATCCGCCGCTTTTCATGGCGGCGCGCTGCAACCAGCCCATCGCGGTCCGGATCCAGATGATCAAGTTACTGGTGGAACGAGGAGCGAATCCTCGCCGGGCACTTGGTTACTCCGATACCATGCCCCCTCATTCCCGCAAGATGATCTATCTGCCAGAAAGACCCGGTCAAGCGAAGATACCCCACTTCAACCTGATGGATAGCGCGGTGGCAATCTCTGATCCCCAGCTTGGCGATTTCCTGCGGCAATACGGCTTGCCTTATGGCCCGCGGGAAATGGCGGCCTTCAACCGTCTCGACGAACTGAAACAGGCGATCCTTAGCAACCCAGGGCTTCTCAGGGAGCGAGTCGAGCCTGCCACGATCGACTGTCAGGGGCAGCCTCCGACGCTCTTGGGCATCGCCGTGGAGCGGGGCTACCGGGAGATGGCCCAATTCCTGATCGAGTCGGGAGCACCAGTGGATGCGATCCAGTCTCCCACCGTTTACGGCGAAGCGACACCGCTGTCCTTCGCCAGTCGCCGTGGCGATCCCGAGATGATCCGGATGCTCGCCGCGCACGGAGCAGACGTGAACGCGCGGGACGAGTGCAGGAACACGCCTCTTACGGATTGTGCCGGCCACGCCGACCCGGAAACGGTTCGCGCATTGCTGGCCGTTGGGGCCAATGTGAATGCTCTGGGTATATACAATCTCACGGCATTGCATCAGGCCGCAAAGTCCCATCGAACCGAGACGGTGCGGATTCTGCTTGCCGCCGGCGCTGATCCGATAATCCGTGATCAACAAGGGCAAACGGCACTAGACTACGCGACCGCGCGAAGACCATCAGACCCGGAATTGGTCAACCTCCTGAATCAAGCCGTGTCAGGCAGACACAGCATCGGCCACGCCGGGCGTGGGGGCAAAGCCGGCATCGCGAAACCGCCGCCATAGCTCCAGCCCGGGAGGGAGGGTTCTGTCATCTGATGGAATGCGGGACGGGAGCGCGAGCCCACGATACTCTCCTCCTGGCCGATCGCTCAGACTCCCAATTGGATCGAGCGGGTTGATCGACCGCTCAGCGAAAGAGAACTCGCGGAGATCGGCACGTGCGTTCAGCGTGGCCGCCCGTTTGGTGATGAGGTGCGGGTGCGGGAAGTGGCCGCGCGAGCGGGCCTGGGTTACACGGTGCGTTCTCGCGGCCGCCCGCGCAATGCGCCGGCAACCGGGCAGAAATGACCCCCGTCCCCTGTTCCTCCCGTATCCTCCCTTTGATCGGACGCAGCAACCGCTCTATTGTACCCGCTCCCACCCAACCTCCCTACATTGACCGCCGGATGCCTCTGTGGGGCGAGGCCTGCGCCGCGCATCGGTCGGTTCAATCTTGCTCGATTCAGATAACGTCTGAATTCGTGCTCCGACTTCCCCGAAGCCCATCGCCCGCGGTGGCGCAGCACGCGCGAGGCTGGCGGTGGGCTCGCGCGTATCCGCTGCGCGGGTAGCCGGTCAGTCAGGCCCCCGCCGGCGCCGCGTTTGGAGATAGGCCAAAGGCCTCGCCTCACCATACCTAAGGTGTGCAAAACGACATTACGGTCGCAGGCTCCAAACGAGCCGCAAAGCAACCCCGACTATGCATGAAGGGAGGTTTGATCCGGCGGGTTCATCGCCGTTGATGGCACTAGTCAACATGGCATTGCGCACTTCCGCAACGGCTTGCACATCGGCGCAAGGGAGTCGCGGCTTGTCACGTGCGTCTCCGCGATAGCCATTTCCGCACCTGCCGAACGTCTGAATTCGCCCCAGTGTTGCAGATTTTTTCAGGCCGCGAGGGCCTGAAAAATCTGCAAGACGC
>DAISIS010000115.1:0-12747 GCA_036821925.1 Pirellulaceae bacterium | reverse complement strand
CCGGGCGAACGCTGCTGGCAGACCTGCCGCAACGCCGACTTCAGTCGCAGCGACCCGCTGTCGGCGATGCGTCCGTTCTCGATGTTCAGTCCGTAAGACCAGCGTCCATCCCCCTGCGCCGCCCAGCCCATGTGATCGGTCACCCCGTCGACGTCGGCCAACCGCGGCGGCTCCAGGGCGCGCCCGAAATACTCCTCCACCTGCTCCCGAAACCTGTCCAGCCCCCAGCGATCCACCAGATACTTGAGCCGCGCCAGCTTGCGGTCCTCACGATTGCCGTGGTCGCGCTGCACCTTCACCACCGCCTCGGCCACCTCCAGCACCGCCTCTGGCTCGATGAACGCCAACCGCTTGGCCAGCGCGGGATAGGTGCGTTTGTTGGCCGGCGTCACCCCCATGCCGCCGCCGACCAGCACGTTGTAGCCCACGATGCGATCCTGCTCGACCACCGCCAGCAGCCCCAGGTCGTGCGTGTAGATGTCCACACAGTTGTCGTGCGGCAATGCGATGGCGATCTTGAACTTGCGGGGCAAATACGTCCGGCCGTAGATCGGCTCCTCCTGCGCATCCGGCTCGCCGCCGTCCACCAGTTGCTTGTCCCCAGTCGCCTCATCGCGCAGCCAGATCTCGTGGTAGGCACCCGTGCGTGGTGCGAAGTGCATCGCCAGCCGGCGCGCCAAGTCCTGCATCTCCCGGTAGACCGGTCCCGCATGCGGCGCAGGACAGCACATCACGTTGCGATTCACGTCCCCGCAGGCGGCCAGCGTCGAGAGATGGACCCCGTTGATCGCCCGAACGACCTCCCGCACGTCGGATTTCAAGATCCCGTGTAACTGCAGCGACTGCCGACTCGTAACGCGCAGCGTCCCATTGCCGAAACGGTCGCATAGATCCAGCTCCGCCAACAGCTGCTCGCACGTCAATCGGCCGCCCGGAATGCGCGACCGGACCATCAGCGTGTATCGCTTGCCACCACCCGCGCTACGCTCGTCACGATTGTCCTGCTGATACATCCCGTGATGCTTCAGCAACTGAACGGTCTCCGAACTGAAATGGTCAGTCTCCTCGACCAGCTCAGCCGCAATTGCCCCGCGTAACAGGCGGCTGGCCGCCTTCACCCCCTCCACCGGACTCAGCCGATTGCTTTCCGCCATCTGCCAACCACCCCCCCTGACAGGTAGACAACTAGATTGTAGAGTATCATGCTAACAATGGTAATAATTCGTCGTTCACATGTCAAGCACTTGAGAGACTGCCTGCGGTTTCCGCGGCGTCAGCCGGTCGCACTGTATCGCGTCTCGCGGCTGCGGGGACGCATTGTAGCAGCGCTGAGATCCTGGAGGGGATCCGGGGATGAGTGTGCGGCGGCCCGGGCGGTCAAGTCGGTGCACTTGTGATGTGCTCTGGCTGGGCGGCTCTGATCGGGTTCCGGCTGACAATCGGTGGGAAGTCGCGTAGAATGGCCGGCTTACGTCGGACAGGACGCCAGGTAGCGGCAGCACCAGGAGGAGCCAGGCATGGTGGCAGAGGACCTGAACGGAAAAGCGTTAGCCAGCCAGATCCGGTCGGAAATCGCGGCGGACGTGGCTGCATTCTCCGCGTCCACGGGCGTTGTCCCCACACTGGCTGCCGTCCTGGTAGGGGACGATCCGGGCAGCCAGGTGTATGTACGTAACAAGCAGCGGGCGTGCCAGGAGGCGGGGATTGCCAGCATCCTGCATCGACTGGCGGCCGAGACGTCCGAGCGTGAGTTATTGGATCTGATCGCGCGTCTGAACGCCGACACACAGGTGCACGGGATTCTGGTGCAGACGCCGTTGCCGGCCCATGTGGATGCCGCGCGGGTTCTGGACGCGGTCGCGCCCTTGAAGGACGTGGATGCGTTCCATCCGGAGAACGTGGGGCTCCTGGTGCAGGGGCGTCCCCGGTTCCTGCCTTGCACGCCATACGGCATCCAACAGATCCTCTATCGCCACGGCATTGCCGTCAGCGGCCGGCACGTGGTGGTGGTCGGCCGCAGCGACATTGTGGGCAAACCGATGGCCAACCTGTTCATGCAGCGCACCTCGCCGCTGGGCCCCGAGGCGGCCAACGCCACCGTGACGGTCTGTCACAGCCGCACGGTGGGGCTGCCGGGGATCACGCGGCAGGCCGACATCCTGGTCGCGGCGATTGGCGTACCCCGTTTCGTCAGCGCGGCGATGGTGCAGCCGGGAGCGACCGTCATCGACGTGGGCATCAATCGCACGGCCGACGGGTTGGTGGGGGATGTCGACTACGCTGCGGTGAAGCAGGTGGCGGCGCACATCACGCCCGTTCCGGGCGGCGTCGGGCCGATGACGGTCGCCATGCTGTTGGGCAACACGCTTCACGCCGCGCGCATCCAGCGTCCGGCAGCGGCCTAGCCCACGATCCGCTTCTCGGCCAGGTGTGCGTTCGGCACGCTGGTGGCCGCAGTCGTGGGGGCACGCTGGACCTTGGCGACCGCCACGAGCGTCTGGAAGATGCCGGACTGCACGACAGCGCCCGTCTGGTTGACCAGTTGCCGCCGCCACGTCACGAACCCGGTCCGCCGCCCGTTGGCATTCTTCCCGATGACTTCCGTTTCCGCGTGCACGGTATCGCCGATATAGATGGGCTTGAGGAACTCCCATTTCTCGATCTTCAGAAACGCGATCGTGCGTACTGACGGGCATTGGCTGGCCAGCCCCGCGACCAGCGAGAGCCCGAGCAGCCCCTGAGCGATGGGCTTGCCGAACGGTGTCTGCCGCGCGAACTCATGGTCGACGTGGAGCGGGTCATAGTCCCCCGTCATACCGGCGAAATTGACGATGTCCGTCTCGGTGATGGTGCGACCGAGGCTGGTCCAGCGATCGCCCACGGTCAGGTCTTCGAAATGCAGCGGCTCCGACATACAGTCCTGCTACTTCCCCACAGAGACCACCCACCACCGTCCCCCACGCAACACGCTCAGCACACCTGTTACGTTAGCCGAAACCGCACGTTTCGTCTAACGTGTTTCTTGGGGAAAATGCCCGCGGCCATGCCGGCCGGCCCAACCTGGCGAAAGTGGGGGGACTTTGCCAGGCGATCAGAGCTCCTGCTGCCGCAGAACTTCATAGAACAGGACGCCGGCGGTCACCGATACGTTGAGGCTGTCGACGATCCCGTGCATGGGCAGGGCCACGGCCTGGATGCCGGCGCCCAGCCAGGCCTCTGACAGCCCCTGCGACTCGCTTCCCAGGACGATCGCGCAGGGGCGGCGGTAGCGCACGTGCGTGTAGGGTACGGCGGCGTCCACGCGCGCCGCGTAGACGTTCCAGCCGCGCGTCTCCAGCCACCGGCGCACCGCATCGGCGCTGGCGGCGGCCACCGGCATGTGAAACAGCGCTCCGAGGCTGGCCCGAATGGCGTTAGGGTTGAACAGGTCGGTACTCGGGTCAGCGACCACGACGGCGGCCAGTCCGGCCGCGTCGGCCGTCCGGACGATGGCTCCCAGGTTCCCCGGTTTTTCGACCCGTTCCAGGACAGCGATGACGGCCTGGTCGGCGGACGGGATCTGATCCAGCGAGGTGCGGGGCGAGGCGGCCACCAGCACAACGCCTTCCCCGCGCTCACCGAACGCCAATCTCTGGAACACGTCGCGGCTGACCGGCGTGAGTTCCACACGCCGCGCTGCAGCCCGCTGCGCCAGCGCGTGCTGCTGGGGGGCAGCGAGCAGTTCCTCGCAGACAAACAGCTCCAGCGGTGTGGCGGTCCCCTCGAGCGCCCGGCAGGTCTCCCGCCACCCGTCGATGATGATCCGCGACTGCTGCGTGCGGCCCCGCCGGTCGCGCAGCCGCAGTGCCTGTTTGATGCGTGGATTGTGCAGACTGTGGATGGGTGACGCCATGTTGCCTCGTTTCCCGTGCGGACCGCCCAGCCGCCGCTGCGGCCGTTCACGCGGCTGGCCAACGCGCGACCACGCCACTTGACAACTCGCGCCCGTCGGCCGTTCGCAGCACCAGGGGGCGGGCCAGCACACTGCGTCGGCTCGGGCTGCCCAGCGTGTCGGCCAACAGGGCCTCCAGCTGCGCCGGCCCGATCGTCGGCGTGTGGCACGTGAGCAACATGAACGCCGGTGAACGCCGCGTCAAGCGGCCGCAGGCATCCAGCAGGCCGGGCAGATCGCGTGCCAACTCCCACGGCTGGGCCTGGGGACCGTGTCCGTACGTCGGCGGGTCCAGAATCACACCGTCATAGTGGTGGCCGCGCCGCAATTCGCGGCCGACGAACTTGCGTGCGTCGTCCACCAGCCACCGCACAGGCGCCGCGTCCAGGTGCGACAGGGCCGCGTTGCGGCGGGCCCAGGCCACCACCGGCCGGGCCGCATCCACGTGGGCGACGCGAGCGCCCGCCGCCGCTGCCGCCAGCGTGCTGGCCCCCGTGTAGGCGAACAGGTTGAGCACGTTGAGCGTGCGACCCGCGGAGCGCACCTGCCGGTCAAGCCAGTCCCAGTTCTCGGCCTGTTCGGGATACGCCCCCACAGCGCCGGACGGAGCACACTGGAGTTCCAGCACCAGCGGCCCGCGACACAGACACCAGGGCTCCGGCAGCGGCCCGGCAACGGCCCACGTGCCCCGCGCCGCGTCGTCGCGTGTGTCGCGTGCGTCGCGTGTGTCGCGTGTGTAGCGTGCGTAGCGTGCGTCAGCGGCCGCCCAGCGTGCCAGATCGGTCCGGACCGCCTGCTGCGCTGCCGGCGCAGGTCGGTCCACCACCCGCTGGCCAAAGAGTTCCAGCTTGCGACCGGCCCCGAAGTCGAGCAGTGCATATTGGTCGGGAGCAAACATGACGGAACGGTTCAGTCTGGAGGATTCCGGCACTTGCTGTGCGGCCCGGCACAATGGGCGGCAGGCAGGGCCCGGGCCGCGGCGGATGGCTCGGCGCCGTCCAGTCTACAGTGTGGCCGCCGGCCGCGGGAGGAACCCGCGGGGGTCGGGTCAGGCGGCGTGCGTCTGCGGCGCGGTGGCAGCCGGCAGGCGGCACAGCAGCATGTCGCAGGCCTCACACACCTGTTCGGTCGTAATGCTGCGCATGGCCGAGTCGTCCGTCCGCCGCTGGTGCCGGCTGGCGGCCGGCGGGCAGTCCGCCTGGATCGTGATGTGCTGGGGTCCATACGGGCCCGAGAGTTCCACGCGTGTTGGCCCGTAGAGCCCGATACAGGGAGTTCCCACCGCGGCGGCCAGGTGCAACGGGCCGGTGTCGGCGCTGACCACCAGGCGGGCGCGGCGCAGGAGCGTGGCGAGCTGCGGCAGACTGGTCGCGGGGGCCTGCAGGGCATGCCCTCCGGATTTGGAGATGATCTGCTGAGCCAGCGCCGCCTCCCGGCTGCCCGCCCACGGCACCACCGTCGGCAGCTCGTAGCGCTCGCCCAGATGCCGCGCCACACGCCCCAGCCGGTCGGCCGGCCATTGCTTGGATCTCCAGCTCGCCGCTCCGTTGATGACCGCATACCCGCCCGCCAGGCACGCGTCCCGCACAAACGCATCGACATAGGCGTCGGCCGGCGCCAGCGCCGGGAGGTTGAACTGCACGTCTGGGGCGGTGATCCCCAGCGCGGTCAGCAGGCGCAGCGACGCGTCCACGATGTGGGTCGAACCGCCGCGCTCAATGCATTCGTTGTTCACCCACGGCGCCACTTCGCGGCCCTGCGGCCGGGCAAACCCGATCCGGCGGCGTGCGCCGCTGAGCCAACCCAGCAGACTGCTCTTCGTCAGACTCTGCGGATCCAGCACCCAGTCGCAGTGGAGCGACACCAAGCGGCGGCGGAGCGTGCGAATCAGGCGGGGGGACTTGAGCCAGCCTTTGGGCACGATGACCAGTCGATCGATGGCCGGGTGCCGCGACAGCAGCGTGGCCGCCAGCGGCTCCACGGCCCACATCAGTTCAGCCTGCGGGAAATGGCGGCGCAGCGCACAGGCCAGGGGCAGCGTCAGGATGCAGTCCCCCACGGCACTGAGCCGCGTGATGAGGATTCTCGGTGTCGCGTCGGCATGGCTCATGGCAGGTCTCTCAGTTCGAGTCGGGCGGAGCGGCTGCCGGCTCCGCAGGCGCAGCGGCCGGCGCCTCGGCCGGCGCTTCAGCCGGTGGTGCCGGTGTTTCGGCCGGTGGTGCCGGCGCGGCGGGTGCCGCAGACTCCGCGGCCGGCGGCAGGGGCCCTTCGTAACCTGCCGGCTTCACGTCCCCATGACCAGCGTCCTCGGCGGTCGGTGGCAGATAGGTCGTTTCCCGGCTGTACGTCGCCATGGGGTCGACCCGCCCGGTCACGTCGTCCTGGTCAACGGCCAACAGAGGCAGCGGCAGGTCGCCGCCGACAAACTGCGTCCCGTCATGGATCGTGCCGCTCTGAAACGGGCCGGCTCCAAACAACCACGTGTTCTTGGCCCGGCTGCGCGCCTGCACGATGCCCGACTGCCAGACCGGCCGCCGGCTCTCACGGTGGTAGGCAAAAACGGCGATCTTCGCCGCCGCATGCTCGTGGTTCTTGCGGGCCAGCGAGATCTCGGGAATCGCAGGCAGCGCCGGGGCGCTCGGAACCAGCGACGCCGCGCTGCTCAACGCATTGTTCGCCGGGATGCCGTACACCACATCGTGGCTGTCCGTCCCCAGCGTCCCGATGCGCATCTCGGCCACATACTCCGCGTCCTGCTGGTTCTCCTCCAGCAGACAACCGGCACCGAGCATCTGCTGCCGCACGGAACTGACAATGTAGTCCGCGTTGACGAATTCTTCCGTCTTCAGGTTCTTGACATAGGTGGTGTCCAGAAAGACATGCCGCCCCGACAGCGGGCGGAAATCAATGCTCGCCACCGACCGATCCACTGCGTCCGACATCAACAGCTGCTCGGTCGCACGCTGTGATTTGGTCGTCCCACAGCCGATCAGCAAGACGGTCCAGAGACCGATCCCGATCGTCTGCAGCAGCTTGGTGATCATGGCTTCACGTCGTCGAAGATAGTGCGAAACGGTAGACACGCGCCGTTCGATTTCGGCGCGGGAGCATAGCAGAAACCACCAAGTGGAAAAACGCGAGTTCCCGCTGATTCGGCCGGGATTTCGATAATCTAGGGGCCCTGGAAAGATCAGGCAGGGCGTTTTTGCGCGAATCGAGAAAGCAATCTAGATTCTTTGATGCGTGTCAGGCCAGCGCTGCTTCGATCACTCGCCCCCCGGCGCTCCGCAGGCACAGCCCGTCACCAGCGCGGCAAAACAAGCTGGCTGGCCCGGCGTCCGGGCTGGCCCGCCACACTCGAGCCACGGTGGCCAGCACATCCTCGGGCGCAAACACATCGTCGACCACGCGCGTGCCGTCGGCGCTGGTCTGTCCGATCACCGCGCCGCCCCGAATCCCGGCACCACCCAGCAAGATGCTCCACGCCCGCGCCCAGTGGTCGCGTCCGCCGTTGTTGTTAATCCGCGGCGTGCGGCCAAACTCGCCCATCCAGACGATCAGCGTGTGGCGCAGCAGCCCGCGCTGCTCCAGATCTTCCACCAAGGCACTCATCGCGCGATCCAGAACCGGCAGCTGGCGGTCGCTGAGCGTACGGAAAATGGCGTGATGATTGTCCCAGCCGCTCAATGGCACTTCGACAAACGGGACGCCACGTTCCACCAGCTGACGCGCCATCAGGCAACCGCGTCCGAAGTCGTGTTCGCCGTAGCGTGCCCGCACCGAAACAGGTTCCCGATCGAGCTGTGGCAGGTCCCCAGGACGGCCGGTTGTCACGTCCCAGGCGTGCGGACTGGCCCATTTCCTCGCATCCGGATCCGGAATGCAGCCGGTGCGCACGTAGTACCGTCCGCGTTCGTGATCCGTCTCACGCGTGCGCATCGAGCGGATGATCGCGAAATGGTGCATCTGCCGAGCCAGCATGGGCAGATGCTCGCAGATCAGCGCCTCGCCGCTGGTGCGGATCGGCCGGAACGGCCCGCCCGTAGCCGCACCCGGCTTCAAATCCCACAGGTCGATCGTCGACGGGCCTCCCCCCATCCACAACAGCACGACCGACCTGCCGCGCGTCACAGGCTCAACCGCCCGCGCACACAACACCCGCCCGCCGCTCAGCGCAGGAATGGCTACCGCCGACGCGTCCAGCAAACGAGACATGAAATGCCGACGCGTCATGCTGGGCCGTGCCATGGCTGCCACTCCCTCAGAGAGTTCGTTCAGGCTGCTGAGATTCCCTCCACGATTCTAATCGATCTGAAAACCAATGTCGTCCGCCCCAATTCTTCCCGCTGATGGGCCACACACATCGAAGTTGGCAGCCAGTACCGATCCGACTGCCTCCAGGACAGACCCCACCTATGGCTGAAGCGGCTGCATCATTCCAATACACATGCAGCGTTTCGATACGCGCAAAACAAAGCAGGCGAGATGGGAAGTCGTTCCTGGACACGATCCCTTCTCGCCTGCCTTTTGCACGGAAGTCACTTCCGGCCACCTCTCAGCTTGCCTCTTCCGCTGTTCCGTCTGCCTCAGTTTCGCTGTTCCGCGAGCGAATCAAAGGACCATATGCCGGATGTGACGGAATCGCCGTGCTCAGATGCCTCTCAAAGAAACCGGCCCCATCGTTACATGCTCTTCTCTGTGCCGGCCCCTCGTCAGCGTCCAGTCCAGCGAACATCGGCAGTAACCGAGCAAACTCCGTACCATTCGACCCAGGAAGTCATATTTCGACCGTATTGGGCAGTTGTCAGCCGGTTCGGGCGTGGCCAGTCCGTCTAGTGACGTGAGGCGGTTTCGGGTGGCGAGACGTCCCAGGCCCGGACGTCCTGTCCAGTGCTGATCACCAGCACTCCCTGCGTCCCGCGGTGTCCACCGGCGATGCCGGCCAGCGAGCTGCCGGTGTGGAAGTAGTCGGTGAACTTGCCGTCCTGACTCACGACGTGGAGGCTTCCTTCAGGGCCGGCGATCAGCCACTGCCATTCTTCAGTGCCCAGCAGCGCCGCGGCGGCGACGAAGCGGATCTGGTTGGGGAACGACCCTGATGGGAGCGTATAGCGCCACTGAGACCGCGGTTCCGGAGTGAGCCCCAGAGCGAGTCGGCGGCCATCGGTGCCGTAGGCGATGCCGCAGTACGGTGTAGCTCCGTGCGAGGCGTCCCCGGTGCTGTAGATGTGGTGGATCAGCTGACCGGCCGGATTCTCCAGGGTCCCGGTCTGTCCGTGTTGATCCAGCGGCACGACCTGGCCGCTGGCGGTGGCGACCCACAAGGCATACGGGCTGTCTGCCTGGGGGGCGACGGCGAGCGAGAAGACGTGCGAGACACGGTTGCTGGTCCACAGCGGAGTGCCGTCCAGGGTCACGCAGTGCACTCCGGCGGACCCCCAGAATCCCACGCACAGTTCGAGTTTGCCATCCGCGTTCAGGTCTGCCAGCAGTGCGTCCTGCACGCCATCGTGCGGCACGGACGACGGGGGATAACTGAGCACGCGGTGCCACGTCGCGTCGAACACGTGCACTTGATTGCTGCGCAGCGACCAGGCGACGTAGTACCGCGCGCTCTGCCCATCGAGGGCCGACTGCAGCTGGCTCACGGCCGCCATCTCCGGCAGATCGAGTTCGTGACGGGCCGCCACGCGACCGTTGGCGGCGAGTTCCACGATCGAGCGCCAGCCGTCGTGGACCAGGAACGTCGTGTCGCCGGTGCCCTGATCGATGGCCAGGATATTGCCGGCCGCTGTCAGCTCAGTGCTGGTCCAGGCGGGGCGTAGGCGCAGCAGCCCGGGCGAGGTGGCAGCAGCCACCGGTGCGCCATCGGGCGTGGCGTCCTGGGCGTCCGGTTCGCCGCGTGCGAGCATCTGTTCGTACTTGACGCGGGCCTGGTGGAACTGGTCCAGGATCTCTCCCGCCAGATTCTCTCCGGCGACCAGCCGTTCGAGCACTTGCGGCAGTTCGGCCACCAGATTCGGATTGGCGCCCACCTCGAAGATGTGCAGCACGTTGTGGCCGTCCAGCACGACCATGGTGGGTGCCCAGGGGATCTGGAACAGGTCGCGGCCGAAGGCCTGCACGTCCCGGACGCCCGGCACCTCGACCTGCCACAGCCGCAGCAGCTGCCCCACCTGCTCGTCCGATACCGTGGCCGGTTCCGTGCAGACGGCGTAGATGGCCACCTGCGAGTGATTGCGGTACTGCTGGTACACTTGATCGAGCTGCTGGACGCTCGCGCGGCACGCCGGATGATCGTTAAACCACAGGAGCACCTTGATCTTGTCCCCCAGAGCGTCGCTGGAAACCGCTCCGCCTGCCAAGTCGGCAAAGGCGAACGCGCTGGTGGTTTTGCCGATCAGTTCGGAGGGCATCTCGCGCGGCGGGGGCACGAACTTCTTGACCTGCTTGGCCTGCGGCGGCCGCTGCATCGCAAACGCGTCGGCCGCAAGCTGGCTGGCAAAGGCCGCGCCGCGGAACTCGGCCGTCAGCCGCACTTCCTCCACCGCCGCATCCTCAGCAATCTCCCGCGCAAACGTGGCGGCCGGGTACTCGGCCCGCCGCAGCACGTGCGAGGCCTCGTCGATCCAGAGCACAAACCGCCCGTCGGGCGTGTCGATCGCCACACGCTGGCACGTGCGCCCGTCAAGCGTCGACGGCTCGAGCAGTTCACGCGTTGCCTGATCCGACCGCAGCACGGCCAGTGGGTCGGTCCCCAACAACAGATCCAGCTGCAACGGGTACCCGGTCAATCCCTGGCGGAAGGCGAGCGACAGGACTTCATCGTGCTCGTACAGATCGGCCAGCGTCAGTCGCGCCGGAGCCGGTCGCTGGGCAAGCTGACCATCGAAATCGCGGGTGGCCTCGTCCCGGATTTGCGCCCACAACTGCTGGCCATCACTCACCACGTACGCCTGATAAGCCTGCACGTGCACGCGGTTGGGGGCCTGCCAGCGGACCGCCAGTGGCGCTTCGTCCTCGAAGTCGCGCCCGTCACGGCGATAGCTGAGACAGACCACTGCGCGGTCCTGGTAAGCGTCCGCCGCCTGATAGGCGTCTACCATCGCCTGCAGGACCGTGTCGGCCGATGGGTGGTGCCCATCACCCGGCTCGGCACCCCCTCGTCCGCAACCGGCAACGGCTGCCGCCACACCTGCGACCAGCACCATCAAGGCGCCCCAACGATGCACACCTCGTATCGAGTGGCAAGAAAACACCACAGCATCTCCTTCGCTACGGCCCATTCCGCGCGTCAGTGTCCGGCCCAGAACGGCGGAAACGAATGTTTCCCAGGACACGCAAGCTTCCCCGTCTGCCCGACTCCGCGCAGCTTGACCGCCGTGCAGAGCGAACATTACGATTCACTGATTCGGCTATTGGCAGACAATTCTTCAACAAACCGACACGGGCTGACCAACGACTGTCGCGCGGGTGGGGGAAAACGCATGACGCACGTGCTTCACTATGGAAAGTCGTCGATGCTGTCGTTGGAGATCCGGCCGGAGGTGCTGGTGTCGAACGCGGCCAGCGTGACGGACGAGATCGTGAGCGATCCGACGGCGGCGGTGATGGCGGCATTGCAGGGCCCGGCCGGGTATCCGCCGCTGGTGCAGGCAGTGGTGCCTGGCGATCGGGTGGCCATCCCGGTGGATCTGGCGGTGCCGCAGGTCTCGCAAGTCGTGGCGGGGGTGGTGCAGACGTTGATCAGTGGCGGAGTGGTCCCGGCCGACATTGTGGTGCTGACCGCCAACGGAGCGGGCACGGACGCGGGGTGGGCCCAGGCGTTGGCGGGTGACGCCGCGGCGGTCGCTGTACGGGCCCACGATCCGTGCGACAAAGGAGCGCTCTGCTATCTGGCGGCGGCGAAGGACGCCGCGCCGATCTATCTCAACCGGCACCTGTGTGAGGCGGACGTGATCGTGCCGGTCAATCTGCTCCGCCCGCGTGGGGCACTCGGCTACGCGGGGCTGCACAGCGGGCTTTTTCCGTTGTTTGCGGACGAGTCGGCGCGGGAGCGGTTTCGTACGCCCTCGTCCACCACGCAAGCGGTGGAGCGTCGGAGGCGGCACGACGAGGCCGACGAGGTGGCATGGCTGCTGGGGCTACAACTGACGATTCAGATCGTCGCAGGGCCCGGCAATTCGATCCGGCACATCCTGGCCGGGCTGGTCTCCCAGGTGGCGACGCGCGGCGCCCAGTTGGCGGAGGCCGCCTGGTCCCGGCAGTTCCGGTCGAAAGCCAGTCTGGTAGTGGCGGCCATTGCCGGGGAGAACGACGAACAGAGCTGGGAGAACTTCGGCCGGGCGCTGCACGGGGCGTCGGAAGTGTGTACCGACACCGGCACGATCGTGCTGTGCACGGGACTGCAGCGGGAGCTGGGCCCCGCGCTGCAGCGTCTGGCGCGCAGTACGGACGAAGACCGCTTGTGGCAACGTCTGCAGCACGACCGGTCGGAAGACGCGCTGCCGGCCAGGCTGTTGCTCGAGCACCGCCACCGCCAGCACATCTATCTGTTGAGCGACCTGGACGGCAGCACGGTCGAATCGCTGGGGATCGGCTGCATCACGTCGCGCGACGAGATCGACCATCTGAGCCGCCAGGCGGACTCGTGCATCCTGCTAGCGGACGCCCATCGCGCCGTCCCGCGTGTGGCTCCGCGACCGCGGCGCCCGGTGGCGTAGCCGGCCGGGCGGGCGGGCGTGCCAGCGGCCGCCGTCGGCGGCGGTCTGTGCGCGTCTACGGCTTGCGGGCCTCGGCGCCGCGTTCGACGGCCG
>DAISIS010000114.1:4138-12808 GCA_036821925.1 Pirellulaceae bacterium | reverse complement strand
CACAGCGGCGATGTAGGCGGGCGACGTGCCGCAGCATCCGCCGATGAACTGGGCGCCGGCGGCGACCAGCGCCGGCACGTGCGCGGCGAATTGCGCGGGAGTTGTGCGATACACCACCTCGCCGCCGACCACCTCCGGTATGCCCGCGTTGGCTTTGATCCAGAGCGGCCGGCTGGTCGCGGTCCGCATCCGCCGGCAGATGTCCACGTAACCTGCGATGCCCTGCCCGCAGTTCGCGCCGACGACGTCCGCCCCGGCGGCGGTGAGGCGCGCGGCAGCCTGCTCGGGGGGCACCCCCATCATCGTGCGGTCATGCTCCGCGCCGGAATCGAACACGACGCAGGCCACCACGGGCAGCCCCGTCTGCCGGGCCGCTGCCACAGCCAGCTCCGCCTCCTCCAGCTCCGCCATCGTCTCGATCACCAGCGCGTCGGCACCCGCGTCCGCCAGCGTCCGCGCTTGCTCGGCGAACACCGTCCGCAGTTCGTCTTCGCTCACCTCGCCAGCGAGCAGCATCTTGCCAGTGGGGCCCATCGACGCGAACACGTGAGCGCGGTCCCCCACAGCGCGGCGCGAAATCTCGACGCCCAGCCGATTGATCTCGGCCGCCTGATCCGCCAGGTCGTAGCTGGTCAGCGCGATGCGGTTGGCTCGAAACGTGTTCGTCAACACGATCTGGCTGCCCGCCTCGACATACCGCCGGGGAACCTCGGCCACAATGTCCGGATGCGACAGGTTCCATTCGTCCGGACAGGCACCGCCGGACAGGCCCAGCGTCTGAAGCTGGGTGCCCCAGGCGCCGTCCGTGACGACGGGACCGGCGGCGATGAGCTGGTCAATCCACATGCGTGCATTCCTTGGGGGTTTCGTCGCGGCGGGGGGCACAACGCACGTGCGGCTATGGCATCGTCGACCGCGCGTAGTCGGTCAACGCGCGGAGGTTGGCCTCCGGGGTCGCTCGCGGCACTTCACATCCGGCGCCCACAATATACCGCGGTCTGGTCTGCAGGTGGCACTGGGCGATAGCGGCGCGGACCGTCTCGGGGGCCGCCCCACGCAATACCCGCACCGGATCGATATTCCCCAGCAGGATCTGGTCCGGCCCCATGGCCGCCCGGGCCTTGTCCATCGGGACCATGAAGTCCAAGTCGACGATGTCGCACCCCAGCTGCCCCATCGGCTCGAGAATCGACGTCGTGTTGCCGCAGATGTGGAGCCGCACACGGGTACCCATGGCGTGCAGCTGGTCAACCAACCGCTTCTCGTAGGGCCATACGAACTCCCGATAGATCTCGGGGCCGACCAACGATGCCGCGGCGTCTCCCACGCCTATCAAGTCGGCCCCCGCCTCCACCTGGGCCCGCGCGAACTGCACCCCCAGCTCGAGCGTGAACTCGAACAGCTCCCGGACGAACGCGGGATCGTCGAAGAAGTCCATCATCAGCGTGTTGATGCCGCGCAGATCCGCCGCCTCGGCGCACGGACCCTCAATCCAGCCTTCGATCAGCTTCCGGTCCGCCACCCGCTCGCGGAACAGCGCTGCGGCACGCACACGATCCCCCATGCGCGCCGCAGTGCGCGGGTTGGGGATGGTGAGCGTCGGGAGCGTGCTCTTGCTGGCCAGCAACGCGTCCGTTTCGATAATCGCGGGTGGCTGGTCCTCGAACATGGCTACCCGGGCACCGCAGTCGGCCGCTTCGCGGGCCGGGTCGGAAATGCACGACACGAAGTCGAAATCGAAGGCGTCGGCAATGGCGATCTGGCTGTCCACCAGCGTGCGGAAGTCGGTCACATACTGGCCGTATTTCACCCCCGCAAAATCCGCAGCGTACATCATGGTGATCGGC
Source organism: Pirellulaceae bacterium (assembly GCA_036821925.1). Taxonomy (GTDB): domain Bacteria; phylum Planctomycetota; class Planctomycetia; order Pirellulales; family Pirellulaceae; genus JAAYDI01. Next base: position 10,961 of record DAISIS010000114.1, on the reverse strand, counting down.
ATCAAAGGCAGGCTGTCCACGCTGTCGCCGGTGAGGAAAGCGAGTAGCCGTTCACGTCCGTTCATAGGGCTCCAACTCCGCTGATGTGCACTGTTGAGTTGACCAAGCCGGACGGAGATGCCGCAGACTGCGGCGGGGTCCGCCCGCGCTGCGCGAGGCCGGGCAGCCCGCACGGGCCGCCGGGCGGATTCCCCGATCCGCCCGCCCGCATGTGACGTGCCCGCACGCTCTCGAGACGTGCAGCTGGAAGTCCGTCCGTCCCGCAGGTCAGACGGCGGAGGCCAGACGCACTGTTACAGCAGCTCGCGGGCGACGTTCACGGCAGAGGCCGCGTCCGGAGCATAGCCGTCGGCACCCACCTCGTCCGCATACTCTTGAGTCACTGGGGCCCCACCAATGACCACTTTTGCCGTGTCCAATCCGGCGGCTTTGATCGCCGCGACCGTGGTCTTGATCGCCGGCATCGTGGTGGTCAGCAACGCCGAGAGCCCGACGAGCTGTGCATTGTTGGTCCGCACGGCATCCACGAACTTCTGGGGTGACACGTTCGTCCCCAAGTCGATGACGTCGAAGTTCGCGCCCTTCCACATCATGGCGACCAGGTTCTTGCCGATGTCATGCAAGTCACCTTCCACCGTGCCAATGACCGCTCTGGCGACCGGTGTGATGCCGGCTTCGACGAGCATCGGTTCGAGCAGCCCCATGGCTTCCTTCATCGCTCGGGCGGCGATCAGCATCTCGGGCACGAAGATCTCGTTCTTCTGGAACCGCTGCCCGACGACGTCCATAGCTGCAACCATGACGTCCAGAATTTCCTGGGCCGGAACCTTGGCGGCAATGGCCGCCTTGGTCAACGTTGCGGATTGGTCGCGATCGCCACGTTTGATCGCTTCGCCAAGCTCTTGCAGATCTGGCATCGATCAGTATCTCCAGCAATGGTCAGGGATGTGCGTAACGTTCCAAGCAGCTTACAATATGGTCTCTGGTGAAGCAATCAGTCCCCGACGCGAATCCCCGGGGGGAGTGGGCCTGCCGCGTGGCTGGATCCGGCCCGGCGGGTCCGCGTCAGGGTGCGCGGTTCGCGCCGGTCCGGGACCCCGGGGCGGGGGCAGGTCGGGTGGCTGCCGATCTGTCGCTGCGAACCGGTGATCGGTTGCTGGCTTGGTGCACTGCACACAGGACGTCCTCATGAGTACTGCGGATTCCCGGCCCGCCCGCCCCAAAACGGCGATCATCCTCTGCCAAGTGCTGGAGCTGGAGATCGAGCACTTCGCGGCCGGGACGGACCACGTCGTGCTCATCGAGAAGCTCCAGCAGGGCCTGCACAACGAACCGGCCAAGCTGCACCAGCAGGTGCAGCAGAGCATTCAGCGGATCGAGCGGGAGACGGAGGCCGAAGCCATCGTGCTGGGCTATGGCCTGTGCAGTCGTGGCACGGAGAAGCTGCGCTGCCAGCGCTGCACGCTGGTGGTGCCCCGCGCGCACGACTGCATCACGCTGCTGCTGGGCGACAAGCAACGCTACGCCGACTATGTGGCCAAACATCCGGGTACCTACTGGTATTCCCCGGGCTGGAACAAGCATCACCTGCCGCCGGGGCCGGGCCGGGCCGAGGCGATGTACCGCGAGTACTGCGAGAAGTACGGCGAGGACAACGCCCGGTTCCTGATCGAGTCGGAACAGCAGTGGCATCGGAACTACGAGCGGGCTACGTACGTCGATGTGGGGGGCATCGGCCGCACGGAGACCGACATTCAATTCACGCGCCAGTGCGCGGATTGGCTGGGCTGGAACTTCGACCAGCAGTGCGGCGACCCGGCGCTGATCCGCGAACTCGTGGAAGGGCCCTGGGATCCCGCGCGGTTTCTGGTCGTCCCGCCCGGCAAGTCGCTCCGCATGGTGGACGACGGACGCGTGATTGAACTGGAGGATTGAGCCTGCCGGAGGAGGTTGCCGATTGAACGCCGAAGATGCGCTGTTTCGCCTGACCGTGCGCGGGCCACACGGGGAACGGCATGCCAACATCCCCGCGGACCAGGCCCAGCGCCGGCTGACCGACGTCCTCCGCCTGCTCGATCTGCCCCTCAACACGCGCTGCGGCCAGCGCGGACTCTGCGATGGGTGCCTGGTTGAACTGGTGCAGGGAGGTCTGCAGCAGGTGGCCGATGGCACGCCGGTCGCGGCGGACGGCGAGGCAGTGTCGCTGCGCGGGTGCGAACTGGCGGTGCCGGTCGCGGGGGCAGCGGTCGTCCATATTCCCAGCCGATCGCTGCTGGCTCATCAGCCGCAGGTGGTCACGTCGTTCCGTCTGAATGTGCCCCGCGCCCACGACCCGCTGTGGCAGGAGGTGCGGATTGCGGCCCGCGACCTGGATCCCACGCTGCCGCTCGGCGCCGCGCTCCGCGCCGCGGTGGCTGCGCAGCTCGAGTGCGCGTTGCCGCTGATGGTCAGCCCGGAGTTGGACCAGCGCGCGCCGTGTGCCGATGGTGTCTACCACCTGGCGCTGGATCACCGTGGCGATCACCGTGTCCTGCGCCCCCTGGATGTGCGGGAGCCGGTTTACGGCGCGGCGGCGGACATCGGGACGACAACCGTGGTGGTGATGATTGTCGACCTGGCGACCGGCGACGTGGTGGGGAGCGCCTCCGCGCTCAACGCCCAGACCAGGCTGGGGGACAACGTCCTCACGCGGATCAATCTCTGCATGAAGGCGCCGCACCTGGTCCAGCGCATGCAGAAGGCGCTCGTGCGCGCCACGCTCGCGCCGCTGCTGACCGAAGCGCTGGGGGCGGCCGGCGTGGACCCCTGCCAGCTGGCGTGCCTGGTCGTGGCAGGCAACACCACGATGCTGCACCTGCTGCACGGCGTCGATCCGACGAGCACGGGGGTGGCGCCGTTTACGCCGACGTTTCTTGCGCATCGCATCGTGGACGCGGCCACGCTGCAGCTGGCGGTGAAGACGCCCGGCGCGCAGCCAGACACGGTGACTGCCCCTGAGCACACGGCGACTGCCCCTGAGCATACGGCCCCCGCCCCCGCCTGTCGTACAGTGGTGCATTCGTTGCCGGGCGCCGCAGCGTACGTGGGGGCCGACATCACCGCCGGCGTGCTGGCGACCGGCATGGCGTATCGTGACGACACGTGCCTGCTGGTCGACCTGGGTACGAACGGCGAACTGGTGCTCAAACACGACGGTACGCTGCTCGGCTGCGCCACGGCGGCCGGGCCGGCGTTCGAGGGAGCCGGATTGCGCTACGGCATGCGCGCCAGCCGCGGCGCGATCGGTCACATCTGGCTGGAGCACCAGCCGCCTGCGCCGCGCATCGAGGTGATTGGCGACGCAGCCCCCATCGGTCTGTGCGGCACCGCGTACATCGATTTCGTGGCCCGCGCGCGGCAGGCCGGCCTGCTCACCGCCACCGCCCGCTTCGCCTCCCCCGACACGCCGGGCATCGTCCAGCACCCGACGCATGGTTGGTCCTTCGAGATCGCGCGGACGCAGGACGACCAGCCGCTGCTCGTCACCGAGGCCGATATGGCCAGCCTGCTGCAGGCCAAAGCGGCCATCGCCGCGGGCGTCACCTGCCTGCTGCAGCGCGCCGGGATCGACAGCGATCAGGTCAGCACTGTATACTTGGCCGGCGGCTTTGGATTCCACATGCACGTCGACAGCCTGCTGGGCTGCGGCATGCTGCCCGGCTTCCGCCCGGAACAGATTGAATTGGTCGGCAACACCTCCCTGGCCGGCGCCTACCTGACCCTGCTCGACAGCAGCGCACTGCGGGAAATCCGCCGACTCAGCCAGCGCATGCACATCGTGGAACTGAATCTCGAACCGCACTTCGAATCGATTTACATCGACCAGCTCTCGCTGCCTGACCGCTGACCGGCCGCGACGGCTATTCCAGCCGCAGCCCTTTGGGCAGCGATTCGCCAAAGACCTGCCGCTGCTCGTCCATCTCCAGCTGCCCACCGTGGCGGACGAGCTCGATCAGATGCGCGGCGGCCTCCTGGTCGCTCAGCCACCTGGCGGCCCGCTGCCGCGCGCGGTCCGCAAGGTCGCGATAGCGGTCGTCGGTGCGCCGCGCCAGCTGCGTGACCGCCAGCTCGCCGGCCGCCGCGTCGCGCCCCGCATGCGCGAGCAGCGCGTCGAGCCAGCGCTCGGCTGTCGCGCTGGGAACGACTGTGTTGAGCGGCCCGTAGACCGGCACTCGCTGCCCGAGCCGCCCCAGGGTCCAGAGCATGGGCCCCCGCAGATTCTCCAGCTTGCGTTTGGGGAGGAGTGCCACAGCCATGTCACCGAGTTCGATCTTGCGGGAGATGTCCAGCAGCTCGAGCGAGCCGAGCAAACGCCACAGCTCCGCCAGCTCGTTTGGTCGCAGGGCCGCATCTTCCCCGCGCGTGGTGCCCGATACGTTGCGGTTGTACAGACTGCGGATGGAAGAGAGCAGGGGGTCGGCCAGCGCCTGCTGCTGGCCCCGCGACAGGCCGCCCGCAATCCGCCGCCACAGCACCGTGGCCTCGTTCCGTACGCTCGGGCCCGGATGCACCAGCTTCCCCTGCACGGTGCGCCAGGTCTCCGCCACACGCCAATCGTCAACCGCCAGACCGTAACCCGGACGCAGCGCGAAGCCCACGAGGTTGAGCCAGCGCGTCTCGTGCTCCACCGTCTTGCGCCGGCCGGACTCCCACGCGACGAGCGCTTCCCAGATGCGCCGCAACAGCGGCGTCGGCCACTGCTGCCGCGGCGTCTCCAGCAGTCCCGCCAGCCGCTTGACCAGGTGCTCCGGCCGCTCCCTTCCCTCCGGCGCAAAGACGTCCGCCAGGCACTGCTGGCAGCGGTCCCAGGTCGCCTCGTCCAGGAACCCTTCGGACTCGGCAGCCGATTCGTGTGCGGCCGCGTCGGTCTCTGTTGCCGCGCGGACATCGAACTGCAGTCGCCAGCTGCGGTCCCGCTCCGCCGCCGTACACCACAGCTCCATCGTGCCGATCTCGGTCAGCCGCGCGTGGAGCCGGACGGCAATCGAACCGGTTTCACGGCGCCGGGCGGTGCGCAAGACGGTGCGGATCGGCGGCAGCGGTGACATCTGTTCGCGGTCGATGGCCACCAGCGCTCCCGGCGGATCGGCCAGACGCAGGCTGGACACCCACAACGGAAACTCGACGGGCTGCGAAATCAACAGCCGAAACAGCCGCTCGGGCATCTCGATCGTCTGCCCCGGTTCCGCGTTGCCGGGCACCAGGCAGATGGCTGCGGGCGGGTCGCTCTCCACGCCGATGTAGTAGCTCCGCGCCAGGTTCGCCGCGATCCGCACCCCCAGACCGCGACGCACCATGCCGTAGTACGCCGCACCCCGCGCGACCGCCAGGTCCAGACGATCGTTGTCCAGCACACGCGGCGACCAGGGTGGCGCGGCGGGCACCTGGAACCACTCGGTGAGCAACTCGATCAGACGCTGACGCAGCACGGGGGATGCAAAGAACCCGCCACTGAAGAGCAGGATATCCGGGCGGACCGCTGGTGGCGCCGCGGCTGGCGCGTCATCCGCGGCCGCAGCCTGGCGATGCGCGGTCAGAAACGCGGCCAGATACCGGGTGATGGCCGGATCGGCAGCATAGGGCAGCCCGAACTCCTGGAACCCCGACTGACGCGTCTGGGGCCGGTCCTGCAACGCCACGCGCGGCAGGAACCCTTCTACCAGCAGCGTGCGGACCTCGTCCCGCGCCACCTCCACCTGCAGCCCGCCCCCGACCACTCGCGAACCCAGCCCGGGCAGGTGCACCGTCAGGTGCGGCGGCGCGCCGTCGCTCAGCAGATCCTCCTTGACACGCTGGCAGACACGCACCAGCACGTCCCACTGCGTCGCGGGCAACTGCTGACCGCCCGTCAGCTGGCGCTCCAGGTGCCGAGCCAGCGCGAGATCCAGATTGTCGCCGCCCAGGATCAGGTGGTTGCCCACCGCCACGCGGTGGAACTGCACCGTCGGCGCCCCGTCCGGACCCGCCCCCGCGTCCGACTCCCCATCCCCGGCGCGCGACCGCACGCGGATCAAGGTGAAGTCCGAAGTCCCTCCCCCAATGTCGCACACCAGAATGAACTGACCCGGCTGTACCAGCGTCTGCCAGTCGTCGCGGTGGTTGTACACCCAGGCGTAGAAGGCGGCCTGCGGCTCCTCCAACAAGACCACCCGCGGCAGGGCGGCCCGCGCCGCCGCCTCCACCGTCAGCTCCCGCGCGATCTCGTCGAACGAGGCCGGCAAGGTGAGCACAAGATCCTGCTCGGCCAGCGGCGCATGCGGAAACTGCGCGTCCCACGCCTCCCGCACGTGCTGCAGGTACCGCGCGCTGACCGCAATCGGCGACAACCGCTCCACGTCCGCGCCACCCTGCCACGGCAACAGATCGGCGCGGCGATCGACACCCGCATGGCACAGCCAGGATTTGGCGGAGACAATCAGCCGCTGCGGGTTCCGCCCCCCCTGGTCGCGCGCCAGCACGCCCACCACCACCCGCGGATCCGCCTCGTCCCAGGGCAGACGCAACGCACCGGCGGCCGCCTCGCCCGCCGCCGCCTCGTAATGAAACGACGGCAGCGTGTCCCGCTCCTCCACGACGCCCGGCGCGACCAGCTGCGGAATCGTCAATACCCGCACCTGCCAGGGCGACTCCTGCGTGTCCACATAGGCGGCCGCCGAGTTGGTCGTCCCCAGGTCGATCCCGACCACGTAACGCGCCGGCAGCCGATCGATCAGGGGGTCGAATGTGGTGGTCATTTTCCCCCGACGTTCCTTCTGCTACAGACTCTCTACACATGGCTTGTTCA
>DAISIS010000114.1:0-4038 GCA_036821925.1 Pirellulaceae bacterium | reverse complement strand
GTCATTTTCCCCCGACGTTCCTTCTGCTACAGACTCTCTACACATGGCTTGTTCAACTCTCCGCGTCCCGCACGCTGAACTCGAGTTTCCAGCGGCTATCCGACTGTGTGCTGACACACCACAGTTCGAACATGCCGAGTTCTGTGATGCGCGACTGGAAGCGGACCGGGACGCACGGCTCTTCGCTCGCTGCGTCGGCCGGCAGAGCGGCCTCGAGCGAGTCGGTTTCCACCAGCTCCGATTCGGTCCAGCTGTCGAGCATATCGCCCGGCTGATCGGACTTGCGGACTGCGGAGCTGAAGAACCGGAAGTGCGCGGGTTCGCCCAGCACGAGTCCGATCTCGCCCGACGGCACATCGACCTGCGATCCTTCTTCCATGCCGAAGGGGACGACGCACAGCGCGCGGAGTGGCCGCGGCGCGCCGGGGATGGCGAGCCCGGCGGTTTCGACGCCGATGTAGTAGCTGCGGGCCACGCCGCCGCGGATCCGCACGCCGCCGCGCTGCTTGGTCCAGCCGTAGTGGGCAGCGCCACGCGCCACCGAGTGGTCCAAATCCTGGCCGCCTTCGAGCAGTTGGGGGCTGCGCTGCCCCTCGGTCCAGCTGCCGAGGACTTCGAGCAACCGCTGCTGCAGCGCCGCGGCCTTGAACACGCCGCCATTGAACAGGACGTGCGTGGGCAGGGCGGCGCCGGAGTCGGTCCCGTGCGCGGTGAGGAAAGCCGCCAGATGACGCGTCACGGCCGTGTCGTGTTCATAGGGGAGCCCGATCTCACGAAAGCCCGATCTGGCGCGGCGTTTCGGGGAATCGGCCAGGTCGCAGCGGGGGAAGAAGCCGTCCACCAGCAGCTGCATGACTGCCTGGCGATCGATCTCCACCGAGACGGTGCCACCGATCACCTTGCTGCCGCGCCCCAGCACGGAGATCGTGTGAGTCGCCGGCCCGCCTGGCGCGAGCATCGCCTCCTTGGCGTTGCGGCACGCATGCCAGAGCGACACGGTCTGCCAGGGGTCCAGCGTGTGCCCGGCCGCTGCCAGCTGTTGGGATGCGTGATAGGCCAGGGCCAGGTCCATGTTGTCGCCACCCACCAGCAGATGATTGCCGACCGCCAGCCGTTGCAGCTGCAGTTCGCCCGCCGACTGCGTCACCTCGATCAACGTGAGATCGGTCGTCCCACCCCCGACGTCGCACACCAGCAGCCGATCGCCCACCTGCAGCAGCTTGCGCCAGCTGTCACCGCGCGCGGCCAGCCAGGCGTAGACGGCCGCTTGAGGTTCCTCCAGCAGGATCAAGTCTGGCGGCAAGCCGGCCGCCAACGCTGCCTCGTGCGTCAACTCGCGAGCCGCCGCGTCGAACGAGGCGGGCACGGTCAGCACGACCTGCTGTGCGGCAATCGGCGCTTCAGGGTGGGCCGCTTCCCAGGCGGCCAGCAGATGGTCCAGGTAATGGCGGGCCGCGGTCACCGGCGAGATCTTCGGCACGTCGCTCGGCGCATTCCACGGCAGAATCGGCTGTCGCCGATCGACCCGGCTGTGACACAGCCACGACTTGGCAGCGCCCACCGTGCGGTGCGGCACGTCGGCGGCCTTGCGCCGCGCGTACTCGCCCACCGCAAATCGCCGATCGCGCGCCCAGGGCACGTCCAACGCGCCCCCCGCCGCATCATGATCGCTCGCCAGATACGCGAAGGCCGGGAGCATCGTGCGGCGCTCCAGCGTCTGCGCGTCCACCAGCTGAGGCACGTCCAGCTCACGGATCTCGGGGCTGTCCGCGTCCAACGGCGCATAGGCCAATACACAGTTCGTGGTTCCCAGGTCGATCCCCAGGACATACTGGGCACTCATGCCTTGCCGTCTCCCGAATCCCGAAAGCGTCCGTTCTGCACCACCGCCATGCTACGCCACCTCGACTTCCTCGGGCGCCACAACCATCTGTGCGGCGGCACTGCCCGACCAGGTGGGCAGTTCACACCGGGTGGCCAACCATCCATGGTGCACCAGCCGCCCGCGAAACGGCGGCGTGCCGCCGACGTTGCCGGTCAGCCGGTAACGGCCCGGGTCATAGCCGGCCGGGACTTCCACCTGGCTCCCCTCTTCCTGCTCCACCAGCGGCTGGAGGGCGAAGAGCCGGTCCAGCACGCGGCCGCAGTCGCGCAACACGTCGCGCGCGGCGGCGCCCACCTGCGCGTCACTGTAGTTGCCCAGCGGTTCCTTGATCATGTCAATCAACCGGGCCTCCCGCTGCAGCGTCGCCAGGAGCGACACGGCATCGCTCCGCCCGGCGGGCCGGGCCGCGCCGGCCTCCGCCACTGACGCACGAGGCGCCGGTTGCGCGGGGGCGGGCACCTCCGCGGACGCGCCGCGCCGCAGGCATTCCAACGCCTCTTCCACCGCGCGGGCCGCCGTGGCACTCCCCAATACCTGGAAGAACACGCGAATTGCCAGCCCAAGACGCATCTTTCGGATTCCTCATGGGGGTTGGTTGCGATAGGGATCAACGATATCCTAATGACCGAGTACGGTTTGGGCGAGGGAGGTGGGCGATCCGTGGCGCGAAACCTGACGCTTGTGATCCACGCACTCCACGGCGGGGGTGCCGAACGCGTCGCCGCGACAATGGCCAATCTGTGGGCCGCGCAGGGCGATGTGGTCACCCTCATCACACTCGATGACGTCGCCACAGATGTCTATCCGGTCGACACGCAGGTCGAACGGGTCGGATTGGGGTTGATGCGCACCTCTGCCAATCCGCTGCACGCCGGCTGGAACAATGCGCAGCGGATCCGCGCTCTGCGGCACGCACTCCACGCCTCCACTGCCGACTGCGTCGTTAGTGTCACCGACCACATGAATGTGCTGGTCCTGCTGGCCTCGCGCGGGCTCGATGCCCCTGTGGTGATTGCCGAGCATTCGGATCCGCGGCACCAGCCGATGGGGGAGATCTGGGAGCGCCTGCGCAAGTGGACTTATCGGCGCTGCACGGCGGCCGTGGCCTTGACGCATCCTGTGGCCGAACACCTCCGCACGCTGGTGGGCCAACGGCCGGTCTACGTCATTCCCAACGGGATTCGCGCGCCGGATGTGACGGTCGATGATGTGCCCGACCGCGACGAACGGACTGTCGTGGCGATGGGGCGGCTGAGTCGCGAGAAAGGATTCGACCTGTTGCTCGACGCGTTCGCGCGGGTCGCCGTGCAGCACCCACAGTGGCGTCTGGAAATCGCCGGTGACGGTCCGGAACAGGTGGCGCTGCAACAGGAGGTCGACCAGCGCGGGCTGGGCCAGCGTGTGCGGCTCGTCGGTTGGATCCAGGATCCGGCACGATTCGTGGCGCGCGGGGCCATGTTCGTCATGTCGTCGCGGTACGAGGGATTCCCGGTGTCCCTGCTGGAGGCCATGGCCGGCGGCGTGCCGGTGATCAGTTTCGATTGTGACAGCGGCCCGCGCGCCATCATTCGGCCCGACGTAGATGGTTTGCTGGTGCCGGTGGGGGACACCGTTGCGCTGGCACACGCCATCGACCGGCTGATGTCCGATCCGGTCACGCGACACCGCCTCGGTGAGCGCGCTCGGGAAGTGGTCGACCGGTTCAGCATGGAGCTCTTCCTCCAACGCTGGAATGATGTCGTCGACGCCTGCCTGAGCTAGTCCCTGAACGCGCTCCCTGGGGAGCTTTCCGATACGCCGTTGGCCGTTGACATCCAGTCTGCCTTGCAGACGTGGATATCGTGGGCGCAGACAGCGTCTGCTCGCCGCCGTAACGAGTGGTCGGCCTGTCGCCAGAATGCCCGCATTCCCGGGAAATCAGCCCAGGCAGGTCCAAGGGTGGGTCGCCGTGGTACTCCCAACCGATCAGCCCCGGCACACTGTCGCCACGTTTCATTCCCGTGTCGGCGAAGATCCAGTGATCAGGCAGCGCGCAGACCCAATCGCCGCCGCCGTTGACAATCTAATGGTTCCGGGCGCCGATCAGGTAGCCTTCATCCGGCCCCCGTTCGGGAAACGGGCCGTGCTCTCGCACGCGAGGCTCCACCCATTGG
>DAISIS010000113.1:0-12874 GCA_036821925.1 Pirellulaceae bacterium | reverse complement strand
GAGCGGTCCACAGGTCCAGCCCGCCGCGCCGATCTCCAGCATTGTATGGTCTAGTCACCGGGCGGGAAATCGCGCCTGCCGGGAGGGGGCGAGGGGGCCTGCCAGCCGTCTCACAACGCACGCGCAATTCGCGTTACAATGGCCCCGGCGAGAACGGACCTGGCGGCGACCAATCCCACCGACGACGAATCCATCACAGCGAGGATGATCATGTTCCAACCGGCATACCGTATCATGTGGACCATCGTGTTGTGTGTCTTGGGTCTGGGCCAGCTGGCGCACGCCCAGGTGCCGGTCCCCAACAGCTCGTTCGAAGACGGCGAGGCATCGCCTGCAGCGTGGACGCTCACCGGCGGGCAGGGCGGCCTCCTGTCTCCGGGCGCCGCGGGGGAGCGGGCCATCTCCGTCACGGGCGACGGTCAGTCGAGTAACGCCTGGCTCTCCCCGCCGCTGGCCCTGGAACCTGACGCGGTGTATCGGCTGCGGTTCCAGGCCCGCCGGGTGCAGGGCACCACCGGTCTGCCCACCAGCGGCCCGCTGTTCTGCAACAACGACCTCACATCGGTTGGCAGCCAGTGGACGGCATGCGAGTCTTTCTTCGTGACGCCCCAGCAGGTCTCCGCTGACATCGCCCGGCTGCGGTTCGGCCAGTATGAAGTCAACGGGACGGTGGCGTACGACGATGTGCGGGTGGAGCCGGTCATTCCGGTCTATCAGGCCCATGGTGCGCTACGGCTGGGCGAAGGCGAGCGTCTGGCCGGGAACCAGTACACGTTTGAGGCGCCGTTCGGCCAGGCTTCGGCCAACTATGCACGCCCCCTGGCCTGGCACCGCTGCATGTTCAATACGCATCGCTGGGTGATGGATGAACCGGCCGCCGTGGTGTACCGCCACGACCTGGGACGAATGCAGCAGCGTGCCGAGGTGCACGCCACAATCGGCTGGTATCGCCACGGCGAGCTCGTCGTGTCCGCCAGCCGTGACGGGCAGCAGTGGGAGGAGATCGGCAGCCTGGGCCAGCTGGGATCAGTCGCCTGCGAGGTGCCTGCCCCCCTGCTGCCGGCCGAACAGATCTGGGTCAAGTTCTCCGTGCGCCGCGCGACCGGCGACGCCGAGCCACCATCCTTGCAGCTGTTCGGATATCGCTACGAGTCGACCGTCGACGGACCACCGCTGGACCTGGTCGGCGCCACGCACTTCGTCGCCGTGCTGAAATCGGACCCGCAGCTGCACGTGTCCATCACCGATCTGGGTGAAGCGATTCCTGGCGGTGACAACATGGTGACACTTTCCCTGCGCAATCGAGCGAACAAAACGCTCCGGCTGGAAGCCGGTGGCCAGCGGGTGGATCTGCCGGCCGGCGACGCGGACCAGTCGGTGGCGATCCCCTACACGCTCGCCGGCAGTGGGAAGCACGTGGTAGCGATCCGGATCGGCGGCGATGTGGAGTTCGCGGCGGAGGCCACCATCGCGATCTCGCCGCTGCACGAGACGAACTACGGGCAGGTGCTGCCCGCATCCAGCGCGGAGGTAGGGCTGTGGTGGTGTTCGTCCGGCTGGAAGATCAGCAGTCGCCGGCCCGTGCCCGGGCCGGACACGCAGTCGGCCGCCATCGAGGCGGCTGCCGCCGCCAATGAAGCGGAAGCGGTGCAGCTGGTCGTGCGTCCGGCCCGCCCGCTGGCGGGTCTGACCGTCACCGCCGGAGCGCTGACAGGACCGGCCGGAGCGAAGATCGGCGCCGAGCAGATTGACATCCTGCGCGTCCGGTACGTATCGATCGTGCAGCCGACCGATGCCTCCGCGACCGTCGGGCTGTGGCCCGACCCGCTGCCACCGCTGGCAGGCCCCGTCACGGCCGAGGCCGGCCACAACCTGCCGCTGTGGGTGCGGGTCCGGGTGCCGCGCGACCAGCCGGCGGGGAGCTACCGCGGCACGATCGTACTTGCGGCCGACGACTATCGCGCTGAAGTGCCGCTGCAGGTGGAAGTGTTCGGGTTCAACCTGCCTGACCGGATGACCTGCCAGACGGCGTTCGGTTTTGACTCGGGCGAAGCGTGGCGATACCACGGCGCAAAAACCGACGCGGATCGCCGACAAGTGCTCGCGAGCTATCTCCAGTGCCTGGCAGACCATCACATTTCGCCCAACAACCCGGCGCCACTCGACGGCATCCAGGTCACCTGGAAGAACCTGCCGTCGTGGATCGGAGGGGAGACCGACACGGAGGTGGTACACGCCGGGACGACCTCGCTGCGGGTGGCTGACGACTCCCCCACCGCCGCAGCGTCGGCCGTGTTCCACGCGCAGATTCCGATTGCGGACCAGGGTGTCAAGCTGAGCTTCTGGTACCGCACCCACCAGCCGGGCCATCGCTTCCTGGCCACACTCGCCCATCACGACGCGCGCGGACGCTGGATGTCCGGCCGCAACAACGATCTGGTCGTCGCAGGGGACGGCACGTGGCAGCACTATGAGCGAACGGTGACGCAGTTTCCCGCCGGTGCGAAGAGCCTGACCATCACCTTGCGCGCGACCGAGTGGCGCGAGGACGGCGCGCTCACCGGCAGCGTGTGGTTCGACGACGTGTCGCTGATCGATGTTCCCTCCGGCACCGAACGGCTCATCGACGGTGGCTTTGAGGCGGTCGCGCAGCAGATCCCCGAGCCGGTCTTCGATTTCAGCGCCTGGGACACGGCCATGCACCAGGCGATGGAGGGCTATCACTTCAACACGTTTCAGCTGCACGTACCCGGCCTGGGCGGCGGCACGTTCCACGCGCGAGAGGAACCAGAACTGCTCGGGTACGCGGAACACACTCCTCAATACCAGGGGGCGATGCGCGCGTTCCTGGAGAAACTGCAGTCGCATCTGCGCGACCAGGGCTGGTTGGACGAAGCTTTCGTCTACTGGTTCGACGAGCCCGACCCGAAAGACTACGACTTCGTGATGAACGGTTTCACCAAACTCAAGACGTGGGCACCCGACATCCGCCGGATGCTGACCGAACAAGTCGAGCAGGCCTTGATCGGCGGACCCAACGTCTGGTGCCCGCTGACCCCCGGGTACGACGCCGAGCAGGCGGCGCCGCGACGCGCGGCCGGCGACACCTTCTGGTGGTACATCTGCACGGGCCCGAAGGCGCCGTATTGCACGCTGTTTATCGATCACCCGGGCACCGAACTCCGCGTCTGGCTCTGGCAGACCTGGCAGCACGACATCGCCGGCGTGCTCGTGTGGCAGACCAACTACTGGACCTCCGCAGCCGCATACCCGGACGCCGCCCAGCCGCAGAACCCGTACGCGGATCCCATGGGCTGGGTCACCGGATATGACACCCCCGCGGGCGTGCGGCAGGCGTGGGGCAATGGCGACGGGCGATTCCTGTACCCGCCCGAGCGCGCCGCCGACGGCCGCCCCGCCGCACCGGTCCTGGACCCGGCAGTCGCCTCGATCCGCCTCGAAATGCTGCGGGACGGCCTTGAGGACTACGAGTACCTCGCGCTGCTGCAGCGATTGGTGGCTGCCCGCCGTGACACGCTGACCTCCCAGCAGCTGGCCGAGTACTCCGCACTGCTCAAGGTGCCGGCAGACATCACGACCGACCTGACGACGTTCACCCGCGATCCCGCCCCGATCGAACAGCGCCGCGAGGAGATTGCCCGCGCTATCGAGCGTCTGCAGTAGAGTCCGCTGCCCCCGGTCCCGGCCGCCCGGGACCGGGACCGGCATCGCACCCAGACACCGGACGCCCGGCGACCGCTGGTCACGCCGGCAACGTGGCACGTTTTCTTGATTCTTGACCGCGGTGCCGGGAGGCGGTATGTTCGGCAGCGTCCGCTGGTGCGGCATCCCCCTTTCCACACCGCTTTCCTGGTATTCCTGGCACGGCTGTTACGGGAGGAACGACCCATGTGTGTCCAGTGCACGCGCCGACAGTTTCTCGGATCGAGTGCGTTAGGTGGGATGGCGATCGCGTCCGCCCACATGGTAACAGCGGCTGATGCGCCGAGCGCGGCGTCGCCGCCGGCCGGCAAAGTGCCGATCTGCGTCGCGATTGCCGGGCAGCCGGCCGACCGCAGCTGGGCGCTTTCGGAAGCGGAGGTCGCGGCGGTGACCGCGCGGCTGGCCGAAGCAGAGAAGCATCTGGGCAACGTGACGTTCGTCATCGGGACGGCGAGCACGGCCGCGGAGATGGCGCAGTTGCTCGAGCAGGCAGGGCCGGACGCGCCGGTGCTGGTGGTCAGCGCGGACATCTTCGGCCCCAGCCGCATCATGCCGACGATCTTCGCGGCGGGACGGCCGGTGGCCCTGTTTCACCAGCCGGTGATTGGCGGGCACGACTGGTGTCTGGTGAATCCCTGGCGGGCCGAGGGACATCGCATCACGCTCTTCAACAGCAGCGACCTGAACGATCTGGAGCGGGCGGCCGCCTTGCTGCGGGTGATCCCCCTGTTGCGTCAGAGTCGCGTCCTGATCTCCCCACCGTTCAAAGGCACGCCCGAATCGATGGCCCCGGACCAGGTCAAAGCGCGGCTGGGTGTCGAACTGCTGGCGATCGCCGACGGGCGCTACGACGAACTGCTCGGCAGCGTCGACGCGGCGGCCGTCGAGGCCGAAGCGCAGCAGTGGCTGGACGGCGCCGCGCAGATAGTCGAGCCGGAGCGTGAGGATGTCGTCAAGGCTGCGCGGGCCAGTTTGGCGCTGCAGCAGCTGGTCGGGGAGCAGCACGCGCACGGACTGTGCGTCGGAACCTGCATGAGCTGGCTGCCGCGCGGGTTCCCCTGCCTCGGCTTCACACGACTCAACGATCGCGGCGTCCCGGCCGCCTGCGACGGCGATGCCGACTGCGTCCTGACGATGCTCATGTTCCAGCACGCGCTCGATCAGCCGGGGTTCCTCGGCAACGCCGCCGGCGTAGATACCTCCCGCAACGCCTTCCACCTGGCCCACTGCTCCGCACCCCTGCACATGGAAGGTCCGGCCGGCCCGGCCGCGCCGTACCTGTTGCGCCACCACGCGGAAATGCGGGGCGGAGCGGTGCCGGAAGTGCACTACCGGCTGGGACAGACCGTGACCTTCACCAAGCTGATCCACCTGGAAACGCTGCTGGTGTTCACCGGGACGATTGTGGAGGTGCCGGAGGTGCCGGCCGGCACCGAACGCGGCTGCCGTACGGAAATCGTCGTGGCCGTGCCGGACGCTGACAGACTGCTCCGCAACTGGGGTGGTGGAGCGTTGGGGGCGAGTGCGACCGACTACTATGCTTCCCTGCACCGCGTGGCCTACTACGGGGATCACACGCGCAGCATCCGGCAACTGGCCGACCTGCTGGGGCTGCAGGTTGTCATGGAAGCCTGAGCGTCATGGGCTGCGGGGGACGATCGCCGCGGGCAGTGCACCCGGTGCGGAACAGATCGGGCCGGGCCAGACGCCGGGCTCGCCGCTTCACTTGACGCGCTGGCAGGCGGCCACGGCCAGTTGATCACAGCGGTCGTTTTCCGGATGGCCGCTGTGGCCGGCCACACGTGTGTACGTGATCGTGTGCCGTTGGGCCAGTGCATCCAGGCGCCGCCACAGCTCG
This sequence comes from Pirellulaceae bacterium, assembly GCA_036821925.1. Taxonomy (GTDB): domain Bacteria; phylum Planctomycetota; class Planctomycetia; order Pirellulales; family Pirellulaceae; genus JAAYDI01. Next base: position 7,293 of record DAISIS010000113.1, on the reverse strand, counting down.
TCGTTCTTGACCGGCATCCAGCGCTGGCCTTCTCGGCGGCGCCAGCCGTTCTGTTTCCACTTGGCGAGCCACTCTTCGAGCCCTTTGCCGACATAGACGCTGTCGGTGAACAGTTCGACCTGGCAGGGGCGTTTGAGCGCTTCGAGGCCTCGGATGACGGCCAGCAGTTCCATGCGGTTGTTGGTCGTGTCGCGTTCGCCACCCGACCTCTCCAGTTCCTGGCCAGTCGCCACATGCCGGAGGATGAAGGCCCAGCCGCCCGGTCCGGGATTGCCGCTGCAGGCTCCGTCCGTGAACAAGTGCACTTGAGAGCGCGTGCCGTGCTGAGTCATAGCCACCCTACTGCGAAGCGTCAGGACTGGAGGACGAAGGGACCGCCGGTGTGTCCGGATCGTCGTGCTGCGAGTCGGCCGGCAGGGCGGACCGGGCGCCGCTCTTGAACTCCTCAGCGCTCGGCACCGCCAGGTCGTGCAGCTGGACGCTCAGGCGGCTTTCACGCGGGGAGCGGTCGGCCGCGACCCAGGGCAGCACCACCATGAACTTGCTGCCACGCCCCAGCTCACTCTCGAAGCTGATCTCACCCTGGAGCAGTTTGCAGAGTTCCTTGAGGATGGACAGGCCGAGCCCGGTTCCGGAATACTCCCGGCTCAACCCATCGTCGCCCAGGATCGAACTGCTCTGCCGGAACTTCTCGAAGATGATGTCCCGATCCTCTTCCGCGATGCCGACCCCCGTATCGGCGACGGTCAAGACCAGTCTGTCGCCGCGGGCCTGCCCCGCGAACACCTCCACGCGACCTCCTTCCGGCGTGAACTTGATGGCGTTGGAGAGCAGGTTCGTCAGGATCTGCTGGACCTTGGCCTGGTCCTGGTAGACGGAGGGGAGGTTGTGATCGACGTCCACCACCAGGTCGATGTTCTTGTCTTCAGCCAGCGCGCGGACCAGATCGCACTGCGCGTGGATGACGGTGTCGATCCGGAACTCAGACGGGCGGACCTCCATCTTGCCGGCCTCGAGTTTCGCCAGGTCCAGGATATCGTTGATCATCTCCAGCAGGACGCGGCCGGACTTCATGATATTGGCAGCGTAGCGTTTCTGTTTTTCGTTGAGTGCCTCGATGCCCTGCAGCACTTCGGAGAAGCCGATGATGCTGTTGAGCGGCGTCCGCAGCTCGTGGCTCATGTTGGCCAGGAAGTCGTCCTTGAGGCGATTCATCTCGTAGAGACGCATGTTCAGCTGGGCCAGCTCGTCGACCTTCCCGTCCAGGTCCTTGTTGACGCGCCGCAACTCGGCCTGGGTGTCGGTCAGGTGCCGCAACATGCGGTTGAACGACTGTGCCAGGTCCTCGAACTCGTCGTTCGTGTGGATCTCGGCGCGCACCTCCAGCTTGCCGCGGCTCACATCGTCGCTCACGTCGCGCAGATGCTGGAGCGGCTTGACGATCACGTACCGCACGATCAGATACAAGGTGATCATGGCCAGGAAGACGGTGAGGATCGCCACGGCGATCAGAATCGCGCGCGAATTGCTGATCGCGCTGGCCGTGTCCGCGAAGGGCAGGATCACTTTCACCGCCAGCAGCGGCGGCTCCTGCGCGTATGACTCCCCCAGTTCCGCCGCCGACATCGTGCCCACATCCAGGGCGGCCGTGTGGCAGAGCCGGCAGTTCTGCTTGAAATTGACCGGTTCGAAGTAGTGGTATTCACCGTTCCCCTCCCGGGGCAACCGGTCGACGAACACCGCCCGCGTGTTCTTCTCGGCCGCTTCCCCCAGCGGCTCGGCGGGACTCATCTTCGCCGCCGGCGTCTCGGCCTCCAGCAGCAACTGCCGCTTCTGCTGCTGGAACTTCCTGTCCAACTCGATCAGCAGCTGCCGCTCGACTTCGTCCTGCGGCCGTGTGGGGGAGACGTGGTTCAACCAGTTGTTGGGATCGAGCGTGACGATCTCGTAGCGATAGTCCTGCGTCTCCTCCACGTCCACAATGATCTCCCGCAACCACTCGCGACTCATCCGTCGCAGGTCCGAGTTCTCCGCCGCCCCCTCACTGCGCGTCTCGAACGTGAGCGAATGGACCTTGATCATGATGATGTCGATCAGGTCGTGGCCGTGGTTGCGCGTGTTGGTCATCACCAGGTTGCCCGCGATCCGGTCCACACCCCAGAACGTGGCCGTCACCAGCAGCAGCAGGCAGGCGCCGAACAGGAACCGGCACTTGCGTTCCAGACTGGTCTCACCAAGCACACGTTTGATCGAGCGATAGCTCATGGGTGGCCGCTAGGGGGACAGGAGGCAGGGGCGTACCCCGGACAATCGCCCGTATTCTACGGTGTGCCCCGGCAGGGAACCAGAGCAAAGGAGACGTCTCAGAGCATATCGAGCGGATCGACATCGACCATCCACAGGACATCGGTGGGCGGTTTGAGCCCCTCCGTGGCCGCGCGTACCAGACCGGCCAGCGCCGGTTGATCGGCGTGGTAGAGGAGCACGTGGAAGCGGAAGTTGCCGCGCAGCTTGGGGAGCGGCGCGGCGACCGGACCGAGTATCCGCGGTTCGAACTGCCGCGCGGTGGCCGCGGCGCGCAGCCGCTCCGCTACCTGCTCGGCAAACTGCTCCACCGCCGTCTCCGCCGGCCCGCGCACCACGATGCGAATCATCGCCACCAGCGGCGGATAACCGAACTCGCGCCGCACCGGCAGCTCCTGCAGGGCAAACTGCCGGTAGTCGTGCCGCTGGGCGGCCACGATCGCCGGATGATCCGGACTGTACGTCTGGACCAGCACGCGTCCACCCCGCGCGCCGCGCCCCGTGCGGCCGGCCACCTGCGTCACCAGCTGAAACGTCCGTTCCGCCGCGCGGAAGTCAGGGAAGTGCAGCGTCGTGTCGGCGTTGATCACGCCCACCAGCGTCACGTTGGGGAAATCCAGCCCCTTGGCGATCATCTGCGTGCCCAGCAGGATCCGCACTTCCCCCGACCGGAAACGGTCCAGCGCCGTTTCGTGACTGCCCGGTTTCGACATCGAATCGCTGTCCATCCGCAGACAGGCGACGCCGGGAAAGCGGGCCTGCACTTCCACCTCCAGCTTCTGTGTGCCCAGGCCCGAATAGCGGATGTCTGCGAACCGGCACTCCGGACAATGCGGCGGCGGCGGGATCTGGTATTCGCAGTAGTGGCAGGCCGCGGTCTGCTCGTGCCGGTGATGCGTCAATGCCAGGTCGCAGTGCGGGCACTTGACCACGTGCCCGCAGGCCGGGCACTGGATCGTCGTGGAATAGCCGCGGCGATTGAGCAGCAGGATCACCTGGCCACCGTCGCGCAGCGCCTCCTGCACGGCCTGGTAGAGGGGCTGACTGATCGCCCCCGGAGCGTGGCGGCCGCGGCGCGGCGTGCGCAGGTCGACGGTGGCCACGTCGGGCAGCGGCAGCGCCGAGACGCGACGCGGCATCTCGATCAGCCGATACGCGCCGCACTGCGCTGCATACCAGCTCTCCAACGCCGGCGTGGCGGACCCCAGCACCAGCGGCACCTGCTCGGCCAGCGCCCGCTGCCGGGCCACGTCGCGGGCATGGTAGCGCGGCACAATGTCCTGCTTGAAGGACGCATCGTGCTCCTCGTCGATCACGATCAGACCCAGGTTCGGCGTCGGCGCAAAGACGGCGCTCCGCGCCCCGACCACCACCTGCACCTCGCCCGCCGCGATCCGCCGCCAGTGCCAGTGCCGTTCCGGGCCGGTCAGGTGACTGTGCAGCACCGCCACCCGCGCAAACCGCGACTCGAACCGCTGCCGCGTCTGCGGCGTGAGACTGATCTCGGGCACCAGCACGATGGCCTGCCGGCCGTACTGGATCACTTCTTCGATCGCCTGGATGTACACCTCCGTCTTGCCGCTGCCAGTGACGCCGTGAATCACCATCGTCTCGTGACGGCGCTGCCGCAGCGGCTGCAGGATCGCCTCGAGCGCCGCCTGCTGATCGGGATTGAGCACCAGCCGGGCGACCCGGTCCACGGCCCGCGTGTCCGGAATGATCTGCTGCACGCGACGGACCTCCTCCGTCACCAGCTCCTTGCGCCGCAGCGTCTGAATCGGCCCCGGCGTGCAGTGCGCCGCCTCCGCCAGCTCGGCCGGCGTCATCCCGCGGGGCGATCCCGCCAGGATCTGCAACGCGTCACGCTGCTTGGCCGGCAGCGCCAGCTCCGACAGCCGGGCCGCGACACGCGGTGGGACATGCAGAAACACCTGCTCCCGCGTCCCCGCCTGCCCCCGCACTCCCGCCGGCACCACGGCGTCCAGCACCTGCCCCAGCGGACACAGATAATAGTCTGCCATCCAGCGCGTCAGACGCAGCATGGCGGGCGAAAGCAGCGACCGGCTGTCCACCGTCGCCAGGATCGGCTTGAGCGCGCGCGCCGCGTGCGCCTGACTGCCGACGGCCGTACAGTAGCCCACACGCCGGCGATTGCCGCGGCCCAGCGGAACCTGCACGCGCACACCCGGCTGCACCGCCGCCCGTAACGCGTCAGGCACCTCATAGTCGTACGGCCCGAACGGAGCCTCGGCAAACACAACCGCCGCGACGCATACCTCACGCTGGTCGTCCAACTCCCATGGCGGAGGCTGCTTGTCAAACAGATCTCGTTGCTCCTGGCCCATCGACACATCATCCTCCAGAACCGACAATGTCGCTACGGCCCCCCAGTCTAGATGACCCGGGGCCGCCCTGCGATGTCGCCCGCACATCGCCACCAGTTCGTGAACCGCCCCCAACCGCTCGAATCACGACGGCAGGCCCTATGCGACTCGGAATCTTCGGCGGATCCTTCGATCCCGTGCATTACGGACACCTGTTGCTGGCCGAAACGTGCCGCGAACAATGTGCACTCGACCAGGTCTGGCTGCTGCCGGCGGCCGCCTCCCCTTTCAAGCAGGATCGCCACATCGCCGCCGCGCGCCAGCGCCTGGATATGCTCCGCCTGGCGGTCGGCGGACACCCGGCTATGCAGATCAGTACCCTCGAAATCGATCGCGGCGGAGTGAGCTATACCGTGGAGACTTTGACCGCCTTCCACGCGCAGCAGCCGGAGGCAGAGCTGTTCCTGCTGATGGGCGCAGATGCCGTGACCGACTTGCCCCAGTGGCGTGCGGCAGCGCGCATCTGTGAACTGGCCATTCCCGTGGTCGTCCGCCGTGCCGGGGCCGCGGAACCCAGCTTCGACGCGCTTCAGACAGTCACCTCACCACAGCGCCTGGAGCTGTTCCGCGCACATCAGGTCACGATGCCCATCGTCGAACTGTCCAGCACAGACATCCGCACCCGAGTGGCGCGCGGTCAGAGCATTCGTTACCGGACACCGCGGGCGGTGGAGAAGTACATCGAGTCGCACGGGCTGTACCGGTGACGCGCCTCACGCGGCACGACGGATCCCCAGCACCTGGCGCATCGGCGGCGATAGCTCCACCAGATGAATGCCCGGGTCCTGCCGCAACGCGTCCGTGACCTGGTCGAGCTGCTCAAATACACTCTGCGCCAGGTCAATGAAGATCCACTTCCGGCCAGCGAACTCGCAGGCGCCCCCGCCCGCTCCGCCCAACCACTCCTGACGCGTCTGATACCCCAGTTGTTCCGCGATGGCGCATGCCTGCTCTAGCAACTCGACCGTGTGCATCCCAGCTCCCCTATTTCGCCCTGGATCCGTGGCCAAACCGAACCAGACAGGGCGGGATTATACCGGCTTCGGTTACAGTTGCCCAGTTCGATTCGACGATACCTCACTTAGAGCTAACCAATTACCGGGAAACAAGTTAAGCCGCGGTCACAGGGCAAGACATTCCGGTCGCCGCGAGCGCGGCAAGCCAGTCAAGATGGGGACGTCCAAGCGTTCTCCACAGCCGGTTCGCTCGGTTTCGTGAGTGGAAAGGGATTGTGCAGCATGTCGTACGGCAACTCGGATCGCCCCACGCTCGAGGAGCAAGTCCAGATTCTGACTGCCCAGCTTCACCAGGCACAGAAACTCACCTCGCTCGGAGAACTCGTCGGCACGACGACGCACGAATTCAACAACGTGCTGATGACCATCATCAACTACGCGAAGCTGGGTTTGCGTTGCCGCGACGACGCGACACGCGATAAGGCACTCGACAAAATACTGGCTGCCAGCCAGAAGGCTGCCCGCATCACGAATTCGATTCTCGGTGTCGCTCGCAATCGGGCTGACACGTTTGAGCCCACCGACTTGCGGCAGCTTGTGGAAGACGCGCTGGTCCTGCTGGAGCGCGAGATGAACAAATACCACATTGCGGTAGACAAGCAGATCGCTGCCGTGCCCGAGGCGCTGGTCAACGGCAACCAGATCCAGCAGATACTGCTCAACCTGCTGATCAACGCGCGACAGGCCATGCCACGGGGTGGCCGGATCCTGGTGAAACTGGACTACGATCCGGCTGAAGAGATGCTCGTGCTGCTGATCCGCGACGATGGCGTGGGCATCCCGGCCGATAAACTCCCCCGGATTTTCGATCCGTTCTTCAGCACCAAGAACGGGCCGGACGAGACCGGCAAGGGGGGCACGGGCCTGGGCCTGTCCTCCTGCCGCAACATTGTGGAGGCCCACCACGGGCGGATTCGCGTGCAGAGCACGGTCGGCAAGGGCACCGCCTTCACCATTCTGTTGCCGGTCGCCAAACCGGCTCAGGCGCCACCCGCACCACCTGCACTCGGGATCGCCACGCCGACCCCGGCGACCGATCAACAGGCGGCGCCGTGAGACCCGTCGGCCCGACGTGCCGTGCGGGCCTGCCCGAGTGACAGGCAGTCGTACAGGGCGGCTCCCGAGTCACTGGCTCGCGACACCCAGTCGACCGCGCAGATCAGCCAGCATGCGTTGCTCCAGCATCGTGTCGCGGCCCATCGGGATCCAGCCCCGTGTCATCGGCCCGCCCTGCAGGTCAGTCCCTGGGCGCCGCAGCGATCCGTCGTGACGCAGCTCGTCCAGACTGACCGTCGAGAATTCGGGCTGGCTGACATCCTCCAGCTCCTTGTAGACCTGCAGATCTACCAGGTAGCCCCCGTCAACCTGCGGTCGCACCTGGACCGCTGCCCGCCGCCGAATGGACTGCAGGGTTGCATAGCGCCGCTCGAAACCCGGCGACGAGTCCTTGCGCCACGGTTCGAGCATCGTGGCCCCCGCCTGCGGAAACGTGTCGAGCTGGCCCTCCGTCAGCACCCCACCGACTGACCGCACGCGTTCTTCCCGTTCAATGTCAAAATAGTCGTCGACGGTGTCCACCAGCTGATTCC
>DAISIS010000112.1:4601-12928 GCA_036821925.1 Pirellulaceae bacterium | reverse complement strand
GAGCGCACCACGTTCAACGCTCCAGTGTGCGTCCAGGTCGAAGCCGTCCGCGGGTTGGCCCGTGCGGGGATCGAACACGGCCACCTCCAGGGAGACGCCCGGCAGCGCCTGGCCGTCGAGCGTGATCTGTGTCAAGGCGGCGCCGTCGGCAACTGCGGACAGTCCATCCGGTGCCGCCAGGTCCTCCGCCACCACGGTACGCAGCATGAACATGGACAACGCGATCGCCATTATCTTCTGTGTAACCATCTTCTGTGTAACCATCTTCTGTGTAACCATCTTCTGTGCGACCATTCTCGTGTCTCCTGCGCTGGGGCGTGGGACGCACCGCAGCATCCTTTCGGCGGACATGGCGCGCTCGGCGGCAGCTCAACGCCCGGGTCCGCGGCTGAGTTCTACAAACACCACTTCCAGCGGCGCCAGGTCGGCCGCCCACTCAGCCGGCAGCTGCTTGTGCTGCCACAACGGCTGAAAGGAAGCCTCCTGCGCCGAACGATATATCTCCGCATCGTACCCTTGGCCGTCACGCTCCGTCCTGGTGTCGAGTGTCGCGCGCAGCGGCTGGTTGGTCGAGGAAATATTCACGAACAGGTGCCCGACCCGCCCATCGGGCGCCTGCCACGAACTGGTCAGGATGGCAGGTGTGGGGACCGCCTCCTGCTCCCAACGCCCCGCTCTCTGCACCGGCACGTACACCGCCAGCTCCGGCGCGGCAATCTCCAGCGGATGCAGCATCCTGCCGAGCAGGAGGAAATCGCGGGCGCGGGTCTTGAGGAGCTGGCAGTGCTGGCGGATCATCGCCATCTGGTCCCGATGCGCGTCAAACATGTTCGCGGTCGCCGACCAGACTGACGCACCCGGCGTCCGCCCGGTGACCAGGTTCATGGCATGGCAACGGACGAGCCAGCGGTTGTCCTGGGGGCTGAGCGACGCACTGTCGCCGCCGTACCCCAGCGCGTACTCGTGGTACAGGTATGCAAACAGCGGAATCCCGACGGCCCCGGGATAGGCGCGATACCAGCGTTTCTCGTAGTACTCGCGCACGTGGAAGCCGTCGACGTATGGGATCAGCTGTTCGTGAGGCTCCTCGTGAAACAAAACGAAATCGGCCGAATGGCGCTTGCCGCGTTGTCGCAGCGTGTGCAGCAATTGCCAGAATGCGTGGCTCTGGTACAGCCCGACCCCGGGCGGGTGGTCGTGCGTGGCGGCAGCGCAGGCATCGCCGGCCCCCGACGTGGTCTGGTCCATCTGCAGCACGTCGATTCCCAGGGCGTGCAGCCGATCGATCACGGTGCCGAGGAACTCAGCAGTCGGCGGCTGCGCCACACAGAACTGGTACGACTGCCGTTCCCACTGCCCCGCGCTGCTCGACTCGTTGAGCTCGTAGGCACGCGCCTGGCCCGACGCCGCGTCCACGACGTACGCGGGAAGGTACTGCGCGGCCGCCGGGATGTCTCCGCCGTCGCGGCCGACGTTGTGGAACGTGAAGAACAGCCCGGACAGGAAGACGAACGGCCGAAAACCTTCGTCGCGAAGTTGCTTGAGCACCGGCTGGGCCTGTTCCGCGTCGAACACCGGGAAGTAATCGCCGGCTGTCCACCGGCGATGGTTCTCCCAGCCGGCCAGCATGGGAACGACCGGCCCGTCGATTCGGTCACGGAACGTGCGCAGGTGCTGCAGCAGTTGGGGATAGTAGGAGCCACTGCAGGCACGCGCGTCGTCGTACGTACGCACCTCCAGCACGTGCACAGCCGGGCCTTCCTTCCACCACTGCGGGATGTCCTCCCGCTCACTGACTTGCCGGGCACACCACGGCTGCTGCACCGCCCACTGCTTGTACTGGTCGGCCGACGTGTGCCAGGTGCCCTGGGTCACACCCACTGCCACAGGATAAGGACTCTCCCAGCGCGGCTGCTGAGCGGCGTTCGCAGCCGCGGTCCCGCCGGCGGCTGGCACCGGCACATACGCGTGCCAGAGCCGCATTCCTTCTGCTTCCTTCTGCACGCCCAGCGACATGGGATGGCCGGCCGAATCCATGGCCGCCAAGTAGATACCCGCCGTGCGGTCCTGCCAGGCGAGGAACTGGGCCGACAGATCGCCCGGGTACCGCAGCACCACACTCTGCCCCTCGCTCCAGACGGCGGCCGGATTCTGGATCAGGGTGCCGGGGAGTGCCGGCAGCACGAGGCAGTCGTCCTCCCCGGCGTCGATCGCCGGCACGCCCCGCAGCTGCGGGAACCGCACGGCCTGCACGCGCCGCTGCGGATCGCTGTCGACGCGCAGCGACCAGCGCATCAACGGGTCCTGCGTGTCGCTCACCACCGTGACCACTGCGCTCAGGTCCGCACCGGGAAAGTCTGTGCAGGTGATCGTGACAATGCATCCCTGCCCGGTTCTGTCCACGCTTGCGGTCGACGTACCTGCGCGGGCGCTGTCGATGGTCTCCACGGCCCCCTCGGCGTTGACAAGATCGAGGGAGAACAGGCTGCACTGGACCGCACCTCGGACCAGGGCCTGACCACTGGTCTTGTGCACCAGCTGGCTGACACAGGGCCCCGGCGCTGTCTGGATCTCCAGACGCAGCACGTCGTTTTCGATCGCGATGGTCTCCGGGCCGTCGCCGGCGGCTGAAGTGCCCGCGGAGATCAGCACGCACGACGCCAGCAGCACTCCGATTCGCATCATGTGTTCATGCTTTCCACCGCTGGTCCCGCACGCACGGCAACGGGGCGGTCAGGTGTTCCGTCGGCCGTACTAAGCACTGGTCAGTCGCTGCTGCGCAGTTCGGCGAGCATTTCGAGCAGGTTGTCGGTAAGTATCACGGAGGTGTCTTCCTGGACCCTGTTGGTACCGAGCCACGTCTCGTAGCCGCCCAGCTGGTGTTGCTGAGGTGTGGGGAGGTAGCCGTTGTAGCCATTGGCGATGCCCATCACCATGGTGCGCGGGAAGGGACTGCGTTTCTTCAGATCCAGACCGATCTCCACGAATGTTTCAAAGGGGATTGTGCAGACGGCCAACTCGCCAATCCGCAGTGCCTGCACGGTGACGGTCAGCGTGGGTTCTGCATCGGCGAGGGCCAGCACGCGTCGCGCGTAATGCGTGGCGAGCGGTGGGAGCTTGTCGCGCGCGGGCGCGTCCGTGGCGGCCAGCACGGCCTGAGCCTCCGCGATCTGCTCCGCCGTGGGCCGGCGCACCTGCAGCGTGATCTGACGCTGCAGCATGCCGAGGCGCGCGTCCGGACGATGATCGGCAATGCTGGCCCGCGCGTGCCACGCCGCATCGGCCGCTTTCTGGGCGACGATGCGGATCTGCTCGAACGGCTCACGCGGCGGGCGGTTCACGAGGAAGGGGATGTTGTTGATGTCGCCCGATGTACCATTGGACATTATGGCCACGAAACGCTCGTCGCCACCCACACGCGACCGCATCAGTCGCGCAAACTCACCGTAATAATCGGCCGAGACGATCGCCGCTGGCACGCCCCCCACGTAGTGCAGTGAGTAGTTGGCCAACAGCGCCAGCGGCTTGTGCGACTGGGCGTCCTGCACCGAGAGGATCGTGACGTCGGGATCGGTAGGACCCGCCGGGCGGTCGAGTATGTCGGGGGTTGTGCCGGGATTCATCTTGACCTGATCGAGACGTCCGAAGGGATTCGGGGTCATCTTGCCCGGTTTCAGGAACCAGCGCCGATTGAACACCTCCTCGGGCAGCGGATGGGCTGCCGCGCCAACCGCCGCGGGGCGCAGCGCGGCGTGCGCCTGGACAAACGCATCCGCGATTCCGGCCACCAGAATCTGCCGGTAGGCCACGGCCGGCTCCGGGCCTTCCTTGACATTCGAAGCCGGGGCGCTGTGCGTGTGGGTGGATGCCACGAGCATCCTGTCGACCGGGATCCCGCAGCGCTGTGAGGCCCGGGTCTTGGCTTCGTCCAGCACCTCCTGCGCCACCCCCAGATTATCGACGACCACGATCCCCAGGGTGGTCGTCGCGTCATCCAGCACCAACCCGCGCGCAAACAGCGGATCGTGTACCTGTTCGGCCATGTTGGCCTCAAACCCGCCCGGCATGTTCATGGGAAACGCGGTCGGTGTGATGTCGACGGCTGATGCCCCGGCGCGAAACGTGATGGCACGGCTGTCCGCGGCGCGGGCCGGAAGTCCGAGAGCACCAAGAGAACCGAATAAGAAAAACACGACGAACAGCAGAGTGCGTCTCATGGCAGACCTCGCAATGGTGGGAGCTGAGAAGGCGATCTGCGCCGCTTCACGCCGGTGGGGGCACATGCCACTTTCTACGGCACACCGGGAACCGGGTCAAGACGCACAGGAACGCGGCGCAGCGGCCGCCGGCACCGCCTCCCGCGCCGAAACGCTGATTCGGAGCGCGGATCACGTCCAGCAGCAGTGGAACCGTGGCAGGCAGCGGTGCATCCCCTTGCGGACGGCCATGTTGCACCGGATACTCGCGGGAATGTGTTGGTGTTGGAGGACCCTTCAGACGCGGCAGCTGCCATGGAGCATCGTATGGGCGAGTCGAATGCGCATCAACCGATCATTGGCCTGGGCAAACGAATCCGTGGCGTGAGGCCGCAGGAACAGCGAACCGGCGTGCCCGAAAGCCAGCGGCGCGTCTGGCCCGGCAAGCCGTACCCGCTGGGAGCTACCTGGGACGGCCGGGGGGTGAACTTCTCGTTGTACGCCGAGCATGCGACGAAGGTGGAGTTATGTCTGTTTGATTCGCCTGACGCGCAGCAGGAGTCGGAGCGGATCTCGCTGCCCGAGCAGAGCGACATGATCTGGCATGTGTATCTGCCCGACGTGGCGCCTGGCCAGCTGTACGGCTACCGGGTCCACGGCCCCTACGAGCCGGGCCACGGACACCGATTCAATCCGCACAAGATCCTGCTGGATCCGTATGCCAGGCTGATCGGGCGCGGTACACGCTGGGACGATGCGCTCTTCAGTTACACGGTGGGTGCGGCCGAGCAGGATTTGTCTTACGACGAACGGGACAGCGCCGCGTGTGCCCCCCTGGCGGCCGTGATCGATCCGGCCTTCACCTGGGGTGACGATCGGCCTCCCAACATCCCGATGCACAAGTCCATCATTTACGAGATGCACGTCCGCGGGTTCACGAAGCTGCATGCCGGGATTCCTGAGCGGCAGCGCGGCACGTATGCCGGATTGGCATCCGCGCCGGCCATCCGCTACCTGAAGAAGCTGGGAGTGACGGCGGTCGAGCTGATGCCGGTGCATCATTTTCTGCAAGATCGGCACCTGGTCGATCGCGGCCTGGCGAACTACTGGGGCTACAACACGCTGGCGTTCTTCGCGCCGGAGATCCGCTATGCGACCCCCGGCTCGCCTCTGGACGCGGTGCGGGAGTTCAAGTCGATGGTCCGCAACCTGCACAAGGTGAACATCGAAGTGATTCTCGACGTGGTCTACAACCATACGGCGGAAGGGAATCACCTCGGGCCCACCCTGTCGTTTCGCGGGATCGACAACGCCGCTTACTATCGGCTGGTCGGCAACGACCCGCGGTACTACATGGACTACACCGGCTGCGGCAATACGCTCAACGTGATGAACCCGCGTGTGCTGCAACTGATCATGGACAGCTTGCGGTACTGGATCACGGAGATGCACGTGGACGGGTTCCGCTTCGACCTGGCCAGTGCCCTGGCCCGCGAACTGCACGCGGTGGACAAACTGGGGGCGTTCTTCGACATCATTCACCAGGATCCGATCATCTCGCAGACCAAACTCATCGCCGAACCGTGGGATCTGGGAGAGGGCGGGTACATGGTCGGCAACTTCCCGGCCCAGTGGTCGGAGTGGAACGGCAAGTACCGCGACTGCGTGCGGTCGTTCTGGAAAGGGGACGGAGGTGTTCTGTCGGAGTTCGCGACGCGTTTCTGTGGCAGCAGCGACCTCTACGCCTGGAGCGGCCGGACTCCGAAAGCCAGCATCAATTTCGTCACCTGCCACGATGGCTTCACACTCGAGGACCTGGTCTCCTACGACGGCAAGCACAACGAGGCCAATGGCGAGGACAACCGGGACGGAGCGGACCATAACATCAGCTGGAACTGCGGCGCCGAGGGGCCCACGCGCCGCCGCCAGATCATCGAGCTGCGGGATCGCAAGAAACGCTCCATCCTGGCGACGCTGGTGTTCTCGCAGGGCGTGCCCATGCTGCTGGCGGGGGACGAATTCGGGCATACCCAGGGAGGCAATAACAACGCCTATTGCCAGGACAACGAAACCACCTGGCTGAACTGGACCGCCAGTAACTACAAGCGGAACAAGCAGCTGCTGGACTTCGTGCGGAAGGTAATCGAGATCTTTCACGAACAGCCGGTGTTCCATCGCCGCAAGTTCTTCTCCGGGCATGCGATCAGCGGCGCCGAAGCGCCCCACATCGCCTGGCTCAACCCGGATGGCACCGAAATGACCGAAGCCCAGTGGACGGCCGCTCACGTGCGCTGCTTCGGCGTCGTGCTCTTCGGCGACAGCATCGATGTGGATGAAGAGGGCGAGGAGATTCGCGGCGACACGATCCTGATCCTGTTCAACGCCGACCACGATCTCACGATTCCCTTCACGCTGCCGAACGTCGAGGAGCAGCTGCCGTGGCAGCGCCTGCTCGATACCTTTGAGGTGGAGGCGTCGGAAGTGGAACTGGCAGCCCGCACTGCCTATGACCTGCGTCCTTGTTCGATGGCCGTGTTCCGCGTCGGAATCGAAGAGGCGTAGTGCGCGACTGCACCGTCCCACACGCGGACGCGCAGCGGTGCGCGGCCGGGCTGCCAGTCCGCGCGCGGGACACCGGCCGTCCCCGCCGCCTCGTCGCAGGCCGCGGGGCGGGAGGTCGACCGAATGTGCGGCAGCCGCTACTGCGCACCGCCGAAGAAGCCGTCTTCGATCCAGATCGGCCGGTAACCCCGGTCCAGCACGAAACGGAAGGCCGTCGCGTACCGCTCGTAGATGTCCGGCACGAAGTTCTTGTAGAACGGCCACCAGTACTGCTCGTGCCCCGCAATGTTGATCAAATGACTCGTGGCGGGAACGTCGATCTGGCGGAGGATGTTCGGGACGATCTGATCGACCGGTGTCCAGTCGCACCCGCCGGTCGAGCCGCTGTAAAAAATCAGCCCGCTCTCGAAGTGCATCCAGCCCTGATTGTCGACCAGGTACTTCAGCACCGCGTCCGGCAGATGATAGTCGCAGATCTTCTGTTCCGGGGAATCCGGCTTTCTCCCCCGTGTCGGCAGCATCTTCACGCCGCGATCGGCCAGCACCTGATAGCAGTCGGGAGGCACATCGGCCCAGTGGATCTGCAGCCCGGCGGTGTAAGCGGAGCCGGCGATCCGTTGGAGTTCTCCGGCGACCAGGTCGAAATCGGCGGCGAGTTTCTCGGGGGTGGCATCCCGATACGGGATATCGGGAAACTCGTTCTCCGCGTGAAACGCCAGCCGCAACCAGTGGGCGTTGTCCTCGAATTCAGACTTGTACTTGTCGGGGAACATCGCGAGGCGGAAGTCCCGTTCCGGCGTGGAATTGAAGCAGTTCAGATTGATCTTGACGCCGAACTCCCGGTGCAGCTGCCGGAGTCGCTGCAGGTAGAAACAATCGAAGATGCTCTCGTAGTCCCTGCGGGCAATATCGCGGAAACAGAAGCTGTGATCGTCAATGTAGCAGCGGAACCGGCGAGATGAGTTCTTGGCCCAGACGACCCGCGTGCGGATCTCCTGGGGCGCGTTGTCGATCGTCGCGCGGGCCTTGAGCTCGCTGATCCGGTCTGCCAGCAGCACCGTCCCCTGAAAGGTGCCGTCCTGGACAGTTGCCGCAACCTGCTGGCCATCGGCGGCAAACACTTCGACCTGAGCGCCGGGGGGCACCGAGCCGGTGAACTGGACCTTCAGCAGCTGCCTGCCGCCAGGACCCGTTTCGGTGCCGAGAACCGGGGAACCGTATTCCGCATGCAGCACACCGCCGTCAAACGGCCGGTGAAAGGCGAACGCCTGTGCCGAGCGGTCGGCCGCTGTGGCGAAAGCGGAGCGGACCGGGCTGGCGGCCCGGCAAACGCGGCCGCAGGTAGCCGCGGCGGCGCCAAACGCGACCGTTCCCAGAAAGGCCCGGCGAGATGTCTTGGTCTGCGGTCGATTCTTCATCACATCACCTCATGCTGTGAGTGGGTTGGTGAAAACGGGCGTCCTTGCGGGGATGGATACGCGTCGGATCGGGGGACGAAGAACGGGGCGTGTCACGGGCCGGGCGGCAGGCCGCAGTCGACGCCCTGCCGCATCAGGTCTTGCAGGTCGG
>DAISIS010000112.1:0-4501 GCA_036821925.1 Pirellulaceae bacterium | reverse complement strand
GGGCCGGGCGGCAGGCCGCAGTCGACGCCCTGCCGCATCAGGTCTTGCAGGTCGGGAAGATAGTGCTGGTAGACGCCACGCGGGTCGGTGTGGTGCTTTGTGCACAGCCAAGCGGCCATGCCCACCACCTCACCCATCATGCCGGTCGTCCGTTGGACGCGGACCGTGCCCAGCACTACGTGGGTCACGCTGATGTTGCGGCCGGCCATCATGAGGTTCTGCACGTTGCGGCTGTAAAGACAGCGAAACGGAATCGGATAGGGCTCGATGGGCTGCGTTCGGGCGACGGAGCGGAACTCCTGGCCGGGAAACTGGCGGCTGTTCTCCGGGTGCGGGTAGTGCAGGTCCAATCCCCAGGTCGTGGTCACGCAGGCGTCGGGCAGCGGTTGTCCGCTTTCGACATCCTGCTGGCGCAGGATCACGTCTCCCAGCAGCCGGCGACTCTCGCGTTTCCCGCCGATACAGGCGACCCAGTCCAACCGCCGGTGCGCAAACTGCTCTTGGTACGGGCTGTGGTTCTTCAGGTACGCCCAGTTGCCGAACGTGGCGCGCAGGGCATGATCGCGAATCGCCTCGATGTCGCCGATCGGGTCGCTGTTCATGCCTGTTTCCCAGTCCCAGTCGCCGCGCGTCAGGGGTTGCACGGTGGTGGCGTCGAAAGACAGGGCCCAGGGGCAATCGGGGAACGGCGAGGGCTGCGGTTCAGTCACTGAGGACCATTGCACCGATACGCCCATCACCATCTGGTCGGCGGAGTCGGGGGCGAGCGGCTCGCCTGTTTCGCTGCGCGCCTCACGGCCGCTGCGGAAGTCGGCCCCGGCCAACGCTCCCAGGTTGCCATCGCCTGTACAGTCGGCGAACAGTCGCCCGCGCAGCCGCAGCTCCTGGCCGGAAACGACGTGCCGCCCGATGACGGCCGCCAGGCGGCTTCCCGTCTTTTCGGCGCGCACGACGCGCGTCAGCAGGAACAGCCGTATGTTCTTCTCGGCCTCTACGATGCGGAGCTTCCGGGCATCCTCGTAGTTGCTGGCCGGGCCCGCGTTGTGCGTCTCTTTTTCCGGGTGCTGTGCGAGCACCTCAAGGATCCGCTGGCTGCGCGGCGCAGCGGGGTCCTGCCGGGCTTCCCACAGATGCCAGTAGCCGACCGGACCGATCTGATCGACAAGATTGCCGAGTTGCGGGTAGGGCAGTTGATGAATCAGGCCGGACAGGCCGACACGAACCTCGGAGCTGTTGTTGCCCCCCAGGACCGGCCGGTCTTGGACCAGCGCCACGCGGCAGCCGAGCCGCGCCGCGCTGACCGCCGCGCAGCAACCGGCCATCCCGCCGCCCACGACGACGAAATCAAACTCACCCGCGTCGACCGGTTCCGCGGACAAGGAGCCTGCCCGGCGCCGCAGCGTCTCGAGCGCCGCGCCGTCCGGAGGCGGTTGAAACGCGCCGTCGGACGTGAACAGAATCGCGTCACACCGGCCGTCAAAGCCGGTCAGGTCGTGCAGCGCCAGCGTGGCCGGTCCAGCTGGCAGTTCGATCGTGCCCCCTGCCTGCCAATGCCACTGCGCCCCTTCCGTTCCGAACACCGTGTCGAGCGCGCGTCCGTTGATCTGCAGCTGGAACCGGCCCGGCGCACCGGGCGCTTGCCAGGGCGCCACCCAGTTGCGCGTGCGGACGAACACGCAATACGTGCCGGGCTCTCGTATCGTGACGGTCGTTGTCGCGTCCGCTACGGGAACGCCCAGGCCGTGAGCCAGCAGAAATGGCGAGCCCATCTGATCCATGGCCTGCGGGTCGATGGTCCAGCCGCCCGGCTGCGCAAAGGCCTCAGCCTCGACCAGCAGCGGCCCGTTCTCGGCGGCCGGGCTCGTGCCGCTCCCAGCGCACAGGTTCCGCGAAACACCTTCACTCAAAGCGGTACCAGACGCCGGGCATCGTGCCACCAACGGCGCTGGCAGAAGCCACACCCAGGCCCACACCCAGACCCAGCCAAAAGACGTGACACGTCCACAAAACACACGCATAGCGCGATCCCTTCACCGTATTTCGCTCCCGCGGCTGCCAGGCTCCGCTGGATGCCGGCTCGGTGACTGCACGCGATCATACGATCATCTGCCTGCACGCACTGGCGCGCAACACCCAGGCACGACTGCATGGTACAATCGATGACGCCCGATCTCAATCGCGGCGTTACGAGCGGCGCAGGCAGGCTGCTGCCAGGCGTCTGATCCTGCGTCGGTGCTCGCGACCAGCTACTGGTCGGGGCAGACTGCTTATTGGTCGAGTTCGTCGAGTGTTTTCGAGAGTCGTCGAGTGTTTTCGAGAGTCGTCGAGTGTTTTCGAGAGTCGTCGAGAGTTTTCGAGCGGTTTCGAGCGTTTGGGGGACAATTCCCCGACGCGTCCTACCTGATCGTGGAGGAGCAACCATGCATCGTACGAAAGTGGAGCCAGTATCGTCGAGACGCGAGTTCCTGCAGCGGAGTGGGGCGGCAGCAGCCGGTGCCACGCTGTTGAGTCTGGCGCCGGCGGTGCATGCGGCAGAGGATAACACGATTCGCCTGGCGTTGCTGGGCTGCGGCGGGCGTGGCACGGGCGCGGTGATCGCTGCGTTTTCGGTGCCGCAAGGCGGGCCGATCGAACTGTACGCGGCGGCCGACCTGTATGACAAGGCGATCGACAACGCCTTGAACCAACTGAAAGAAAAGGGGTTCGAAGCCAAGTTGAACGTCACCCCCGAACGCAAGTTCGTCGGCTTTGACGGGTATCGGAAGGCCATCGAGACGCTCAAGCCGGGTGACGTGGCGATGTGCACGACACGAGCCTACATCCGCACAGTGCATGTGGAGCATGCGGTGCGGAGGGGCATCAACGTCTTCATGGAGAAGCCGTTCGCGTCCGATCCCGGGACGCTGCATCGGCTGTTGCGCGCGGGGGAGGAGGCGAACAAGAAGAACGTGAAGATCCTCGCCGGACTGCAGTGCCGGCATTCGCCGGCCCGCCAGGCGCTGATCGAGAAGATCCGCAACGGTGAGATGGGGGACATCACGCTGGTGCGCGCCAATCGGCTGGGGGGCGTTGGCTGGATGGGCCCTCCAGGCCCCAATGCGAACAAGCTGGAAGACCAGCTCAACTTCGGCCGCATCCATCTGTACTGGGTGGGTTCGGGGCATATGGTGGACTACCTCATCCATCAGATTGACGAATGCTGTTGGATCAAGGATGCCTGGCCGGTGTCGTGCATCGGCATGGCGGGACGAGCATTTGACAGTACGGATTACGGCCAGAACATCGACGTGTACTCGATGGAGTACACGTTTGCGGACGGTACGAAGGCCTTCTGTGGGTTCCGGCGGATGAACGCGACGCGCAGCGATTTCGCGACGTACATCCACGGCACCAAGTGCGCCGCGCAGTTCTCGGGAGACGTGCACGCCGCCACCGTGCACATGTACGGGGACCAGCGGATCAGCCGGGACAACATCACCTGGACGCCGCCGGATGATGCGCACAGCCCGTGGCAGTACGAGTGGAACGACTTCATTGAGAGTATTCGCCAGGACAGGCCGCACAACGAGTGCCAGCGCGCCGTCTATTCGGATCTGACGACGCTCATGGGGCGCGCCGCCTGCCACACCGGGCAGGAGGTGACCTGGGACCAGATGATGGCGTCCCGCTTCCAGTTCTGCAGCTACCTGGATGACCTGTCGTTCGACAGCCCGGTCCCGGTGGAGGCGAACGAGCAGGGGCAGTTCCCCGTGCCGGTGGCGGGCGTCTGGAACGAGCTCTGATCGCAGGGCTCGCTGTGGCGGACAGCGGGGCAAGCACGGCGCTTGCCCCGCGGCGGCATGCCACTCCCCTGCCCCGCCGCAGCGCTCACGCGCCGACGCCTTCGAGCAGGGCGAGATCAAGCCCGGCCACGCTGACCACGCGCCGCGCATCGCCCTGACGCAGCGTCAACTCCTGGCGCTCTTCGCTCAGATTCCACAGCAGGACAGCGCGGGCCGTCGGATACCACGCGCACACGACCGGCAGGTCGCCTTCGACGTAGGGTGTCGCGCCCAGCTGCGGCAGCAGCTCCCGCTTCCAGGCAAGCAGTTCGGGCCACGCCTCCGCAACGGCCCGCACTCTGTCTGACAGGCCGGGCTGCGGTCGTCCGATCAGGGTTGTGCCGTTGGCCGGCAGGCGGTCGACTGTCTGGGCGTCGGCGTCCGAGAGGAACGTGAAGCCGTCGCCAGAGATGTCGCCGGTGACCTCAAACGGAATGCCCAAGGCCAGGAACAGGCTGTACGGTCGGTCGTCACCCACGTAACGGCTGGCTTCCCCCCAGAAATGTTTGAGCGGACCGCGCGGCACATGGCCGGCAACGGCTGGATGCAGCTGGGCATGCTGCCGGATGGCGGGGGCGATCTCAGGCCAGTGTTCCCGCGGGAAGTCGCACATGAACATCGTGTTGCGCACGTCGCTGATCGTCGACACCGCGAGCTTCGCGATCTTGTTCCGCAACGAG
>DAISIS010000111.1:9910-12938 GCA_036821925.1 Pirellulaceae bacterium | reverse complement strand
GCCATGCCAGACCCAGGGGCGGCCCTGCGCCGCGCTCTTCGGCGCGACGACCAGCACCGGCTTGCCGTCCACCACGAAGTCGTGCCGGGCAAAACCGTGCCAGTCGCTCACCGTTCCCGGCAACGGCGCAGGCGCGGCCGACACTACGTCACGCGGCAGCACGCGCAGTTCGACCCACACGATCTGTTGCGGAGTCGACCCGGCGACCTGCCGGATCGCCAGCAGGTTGTTCCCCTCGCCCACCGCGTCGGGCGGGCAGGCCATCCGCACGGCATGCACGGCGCCGCCACCCAGCGCCTGTACGGCAGCGAACGGCTCGGCAGCGCCGAGCGGATGATCGTTGAGCGTCCCTTCCCAACGCGCATCGCCCGCCGCGTCGGCCGGCGCCAGGCCGATCACCACGCACACATCGGCCGACTCGGCGCGCGGGCCGCTGTAGATGCGGAAGCGGCCTCCCGCCTGCGCGTCAGCTGGCAGCTGCACGTCGGCGGGGACGTCCGCCGGCACCGTGTCCCGGTAGCACACCGGATGCCGGCGCGCGGCGTGCGACACGGCTTGCGGCGAGAGCCCGTCGCGCAGCAGCACCTGATAGTCGCTGACCTCCACGGGCCGCGTCTCGCTGTCCATCCAGTTGAACAGATAGATGCTGTCAGCGCCGCGATGGTACGCCGCAGCGGCGAATCCCCGGGCGCAGGCCAGATCGTTCGCCACCGCCGCGCCGCCAGGCCACGGCCGCGAGTTGAACTCCAGGCCCGGCGCCACCGTCACCGTGGCCGCGGCCGGACCCAGCCGCTCCAGCCACAACTCGACCGGAATGTCGAAATCGGACGAGCTCCAGAACGGGCAGGGAATCAGCAGATCCACCAGCCCGTCGTGCGCCCAGGCCACGCCGTCCATCCCCAGCCCGGCCGCTGCATCGGGGTGCGCGGGGACGCGCACCGCCAGCCGGACCGGATGGCCTCGCCGGGCCGACCACTCGTTGGCCAACGTGCGGGTCGCCCGGACGAACTCGGTCAGGATCACGCCTTCCTCCCGCTCGCGCCCCGGTGTCAGATGATAGCCGAACCGCATCCAGTCCAGTTCCAGCCCGTCCGCATCGTAGCGCTCGAGCAGTTCTCGCACCAAGGCCATCTGATGCTCCCGCACGGCGGGGTGCGCGTAATTCATCGCCCGGTTCACCCACGGGCTCGCGGAGCCGTGCGGCACGCGCCAGCACTCGGGATGCTCGCGCCAGAACGTCGAATGCATGAAGTTGTTGTCTTCGTCGACGCTGTGCACATCATTCATCCGCATCGAGATCCAGGGGGAAAGCCCCTTCTCGCGGCAGCGGTTGATCCAGACCTCATACGGATCCAGCCCCGCTTCGAACAGCCGCTTGCAGTTCTGAGGCCACAGGTCGAGCGGTTCTTGGCCGGCCACCGGATCCCAGATTGCGTCGCGCACCGCGCTGCGGTAACTGGCCCGCATGGCGTTGGCGTTGAGGAACAGGTGCGTGACGGCCGACCCGGCATACTGGTCCACGAACGCGTGGAGCCCGGCACGCGTCATCTTTTCCGCCTTCCGCGTGCCGAAGAAGTGGCTGTTGTCCTCGTTGATCACGAGCATGTTTCGCAGCCGTGCGGAAGCCGGGGCCGCGTCCTCCCCGGCCCGGCAGGCGGCCGTGGACGCGTGCCTCCAGCTGGCCGCGATCAACAGGACTAACCACAAGATCATTCGAGCTCTGGCCATATCACGGCTCCTCATCTGAATATCGTCGTCACGATCCGGCGTCGCCAGGATCCGACGTCGCCAGAATCCGGCGCATCGCAGCCCCCCGCCTTTTCTTTCTGCACGTGGACCGGGAACTATCCTAGCCGGTTTCCATGGCATCTGCAAAACGGTAGGTTATTTCGTGTGATCGCCCCTCAGGTCCCGTCGATCAGCGGGCGCGAGTCTGGTCTTGGCAGGTACAGGAGTTCCCGATCGTGAAATGCAACGACGTCACGGGCGAGCGCGTTCTTGCCGCAGTTGTGGTGTGGCTGCTGCTCTCTGGCACGGCACGCGCACAGGAGACGCAGGTGCCGCTGGTGAAGCTGCCGTTTGCGTTGGCCCACGCGATGGAAAACACACCGATCGTCTTCGGCGGTCGCCCGCTGCTGGCGGCCAATCACCGCGACGACACGAAGGCGAATCAGGAGGGGTACAAGCAGAGCATGTACCTCTATCTTCGCGATCTGACGACCGGGGACGAGATCGGCCGCTTCGCCGCAGGGCATTCGTTTGCCAATGCGTATGTCCACGGTGACCGGTTGCACGTCTTCGCCAGTGAAGGCACGGACCGGGACTGGTTCCAGAGTATCTACCATTTCACGACGACCGACCTGCAGACGTGGCAGCGGCAGCCGGCCATTGCCCGGGAGGGGAGCGAACACCTGTTCAACTGTTCCGTCTGCTGTGACGCGCAGGGCTTCCTGATGGCATACGAGTCGAACGAGCCGGTCGCATTCTGCTTCAAGTTCGCGCGATCGAGCGACCTGAGCCGCTGGGAGAAGGTGCCCGACCGGATCTTCACAGGGGAACGACGCGAATACAGTGCGTGCCCTGTGATCCGGTACTTCGCCCCCTATTACTACGTCATCTACCTGCACGCAGCCACGGCGGAGCACCCCGGGTGGACCTCGTATCTGGCGCGCTCCCGGGACCTGGATACGTGGGAACTCAGTCCGCGCAACCCCATTCTGGCGGCCGGACAGGGGGAAGGCATCAACAACTCCGACGTCGACCTGTTCGAATGGGAGGGACGCACGTATCTGTTCTATGCGACGGGGGACCAGGCGACGTGGGGAGCCGTGCGAGTGGCGATGTATGACGGCGCCATGCAGCGGTTCTTCGAAGCCGGCTTTCCTGCGGACAAGCCAGGGGTCGTGGTTTCGACCCGCCAGTGACGGGGCCAGCCGGCGCCAGACGCCAGGCGTCTGGTGCCGGGCGTCTGGGTTCTGGCATCGGGCGTCAGGCCGCAGTGCGCGCCATGTGCGCGAGCGTGTCGTCT
>DAISIS010000111.1:0-9810 GCA_036821925.1 Pirellulaceae bacterium | reverse complement strand
TTCTGGCATCGGGCGTCAGGCCGCAGTGCGCGCCATGTGCGCGAGCGTGTCGTCTACCTGCTGCGGGTTGAGCATGCCGACGGTGATGGCGTCGACCAGTTCGTTGGTGAACACATACTTGAGCGACGCATCCTTCTCCTCCGGCTGGACCAGTTTGCCGGCGCCGAAGATCTTCATGCCGACGATGGCCTTGCCGTTCTGGCGCGCGGCCTTGAGCACGGCGGCAACTTCAGCGGCCGGCGCGTCGCACGAATACTCGGCGCCGCCCATGTGGTTGATGCGGGCGAAGATCACATCGACCCAGGGGTGACGGGACGCCACCTGCAGTGCGCCCAGGTCGTGGCACGAGACGCCGACGGCGCGCACCGCCTGCTGGTCCTTCAGCGCGGACAGTTCATCCCGCACACGTTCGTACTCCGTCGGCCACGCATCGTTCTGCATGCAGTGGATCAGGCAGACGTCGAGCTGTTCGACCCCCAGTTCCCGGCGGAACCGATCGACCTCCTGTTTGGCGCCGCCCGAAGGGGTCACCCACGACTCTTTGCGCGGCCAGATCTTGCTGAGCAACACGAACTGGTCGCGCGGGAGGTTTCTGATGGTGTCTTGCACAAACGCGTGCGACCCGTAGAGATCGGCCATATCGAGGAACCGGATCCCCTGGTCCAGGCCGTGGCGCAGCAGCCGGTCGAACTTGTCCTTGCCCTGCCGCGTCTGTTCGGAGGAGTGGTTGTAGCCGTTGAAGCCGGTCCCCAGCGCCAGACGCGTCACGCGGATTCCGGTCTTGCCCAGCGGGACGAGATCGGTGCCGGCGCAGGACACCGCGGCCGGGGCCGTCACCTGGGCGGCGGGAACCAGCCGGGGAGCGGTGGCCAGCAGACCGGCGCTGGCCAGGGACGTCTTGAGGAAAGTGCGTCGGGTGCAGTTGCGCATGGCTGTGCTCCTGTCGAGTTGCGTGTTGAGCTCGGTCAGCTGATGTCAGGCAGTTCGTAGCCGGTCCGCCGCGGGCGCGATCGCAGGGCGTTCGCCTGGTCGTCCCCGGCAAACTCCTCCTTCACCGGGTCCCATGTCAGAGGCCGCCCCAGTTCCCGGCAGATGTTGATCAGGTGGCAGATCACCTGCGTGCGGTGCCCCACCTCGGCGTGGGCCACCGGTTTCTCCCGCGCGCGGATGCAGTCGGCCCAGTTCTGCAGGTGGCGTTCTGCAATGCTGTCGTATTCGCCGCGATCCTCGGGGGGCGGTGCACCCTGCACCAGTTCCACCGGATTGCTGGCCACGCGGTTGCGGTTGATTTCGATCTTGCCCTTGTCGCCCACGAAGATGGCGCCGAGTCCCGGGCCCTTTCCCTGCGGTATCGAGAGGGTCAGTTTCGTGCCGCCCGGATACCGCAGAGTGACCGGGCAGTTGACCCCGTCCCCTTCCGGCCAGATCTCCTCCGGGTCGGTGTCGTCCGTGCCCAGCGCGCGCTGCACCTGGTCGAACGCGTGGGCGCCCCAGCCCGTGACGCCCCAGCCGAGCCCGCCGCCGTCGTAGGCGCGCCAGCGGCCCCAGAGGCCCAGGCCCGGATGCAGGCTGGGACTGTACGGCACCAGCTCCGTCTGATGACACCACATGTCCCAGTTCATCTCCGCAGGTGTCGGTTCGGCAGGCAGCGGGGCGGTCAGCACCTCCGGCCCGAGGAAGTTCGGACACTCCACCGTGTGGACCCGGCCGATCGCTCCGTCTCTGACCAGGTCGCTGGCGAAATTGTTGATCGCAATCGATCGTTGCTGCGTGCCGGTCTGGAAGACGCGGCCATACCTCCGTTCGGCACGCATCAGATACTGACCTTCCTCGATGGTCAGCGTCAGCGGCTTCTCGGCGTAGACATCCAGTCCAGCCTGCATGGCATGCAGGCAGATCAGCGTGCGCGCGTGCGTCGTGGTGGCGACGACGACGGCGTCCAGCTGCTCGCGGTCGAACATCGCCCGATAGTCCTGGTACTGCGGGCATGACTCCGGCAGTCTGCCCGGCAGGGTCTCCTGGACCCAGGTCCGATACGCGGCGATCTGCCGCAGGTCGCAGTCCGCCACACTCACATAGTCCAGTTCGAGCGGGCTTTCCTTGAGCAGGTCGCGGGCCCGGAACCCGGCGCCAATCAATCCGACGCGGATGCGATCGGCGGCTCCGGGCGACGCCAACGTCGCGCGGGCGCGGGGCGCAATGACCAGGGGACAGGACAAGGCGGCGCTGACCTTGAGGAACTGGCGGCGATTCCAGCGCGGGGACGACATGGCGATATCCTCCTGGGAAGAGCGGATTGAGGCCGGGACCTCCACCGCGTGCCCGCTCCGCGGTACGCCCCGGAGGCGCCGGTCCAGTGGTTCCCAGTCTACCATGCTCGCCGCGGCAGGGAATCACCAGCCACTTCTCGGCAGCGAGATCCACGCGGCTATAATGACGCCTGCACGGTCGGATCGAGCACATTCCCCAACCATAGGCAGGGTCAACGCCGTGTCCATGACGATCGCCGCTTGGCTGGCCATCGGAGAAGCGGTCTGGGTGGTCGGCTTGAGCATCTGGATCGTGTCGGAGCGGCGTTCGCCAGCCGCGACGTTCGCCTGGGTGCTGGCGCTGACCGGGTTGCCGCTGGTGGGGATCCCCCTGTACCTGGTCTTCGGGCCGCGGCGTCTGCACCGCAAGAAGCTGCGGCATCAACGGAGCATCGACTCTGTGGGGCGGGACAGTCCGGTCCGCCGCCGGCGCTCGCCTGAGGTGGTGCGCGGGCTGCCGACTGGCAACGACGTGCGAGCGCTGGTCCGGCTGGCGACGGCGGCCAAGCAGTCCGCGCCGTCGCGCGCCTCGCGCGTCACGCTGCTGGCCGACGGGGACGGGTGCTATGACGCGATCGCGGGTGCGATCGGCGCGGCCCGGCACCACGTGCACCTGGAGTACTACATCTGGGAACCGGACTGCATCGGTACACGGTTTCGCGATCTGCTGTGCGATTGCGCGCGGCGTGGCGTTGAGGTGCGATTGCTGGTCGACGCAATCGGCTCGGCGCGGTTCGGGCGGCGGTTTGCCCGGCCGCTGCTGGACGCGGGCGTGCAATTGGCCCGCTTCAATCCGATCTCGCTGGCGCGGCTGCGCCCGGACCTGATGAACTTCCGCACGCACCGCAAGATTGTGGTCTGCGATGGCCGCGTCGGCTTCACTGGCGGGGTCAATGTGTGCGACGCGCACTCGGCGGCAGCCCGCGGTGACCGCGCCTGGCGCGACTCCCACCTGCAGCTCGAAGGTACGCCGGTCGGCGACCTGCAGCTGGCGTTTCTGGAGGACTGGCACTTCGCCACGGGGGACGCGCCGAGCGCAGCGGATTACTTCCCGCACCACAGTCGGGCGGACGCCGGGCCCTGGGTCCAGGTGCTGGCTTCGGGCCCCGACGACGAGTCGTACGCCATCGAAAAGTTCTGCTTTGCCGCGATCGCCGGAGCGCGCCAGCGCGTGCTCGTCACCACACCGTACTTCGTGCCCACCGAGCCGCTGTTGCTGGCCCTGGGCACCACGGCGCTGCGCGGTGTCGATGTGCAGATCCTCGTCCCCCAGCGCAGCGACTCGCGGCTGGTGACCGCCGCCGCCCGGTCCTACTTCGACGAACTGGTGCGAGTGGGAGTGCGGATTCATGAGTACCAGTCAACGATGCTGCACGCGAAGACTCTGGTGGTGGACGACATCGGGCTGATCGGCACGGCCAATATGGACCATCGCAGTTTCCGACTGAACTTCGAGGTGGCTGCCGCGCTGCTGGACCGATCGCTCGCCGCGTCGCTGGCCGAGATGTTCCAGGCTGATCTGCAGCAGGCTGCCGAGTACCGGTCGCAGCACCGCCGGGCCGGCGCGTGGCAGCGCTTCAGCGAGGCCGCGGCCCGACTCCTGTCTCCGCTCCTGTGATACTCGACACTGCACCCCGGCCGGCCAGGGGCGGGGCATCGCACGCTGCCACAGCGTCCTCCCGGTCCGCCGCCCCGGTCTCCTCGCCGCTGCCGCCGCGCCGGAGGGCCGCGCGGACCATCAGCCACTCTTCGATGTTGGCACTTGTCAGCACACCGACCAGGTCGCGGCCGTGCACCACCGGCAGCAGTGTGCAGCCCGACTGCTGCATGATGGCAAAGGCCTGGTCCAGGGGCATCGACTCCTCGACAAACTGACAACCACGTGTCATCACGTCCCGGATGGGAACGTCCGCCCGCCCGGCTGCCAGGCTCGACAGCAGGTCGAGGCGGTGCAGGACGCCGATCACCTGACCATCCTCCACGACCGGAAAGTCCTGCTGGTGCCCCTCCAGCAATGCCTCCACTGCGTGGGACAACGTCCAGCTGGCGGACAGGCCACGGAACCGCGAGGCCATGGCCTCCCGCACCCGCGCCCCGCTGACCAGCGACCGCATCTGGACCTGCTGGGCCTCGCCACGGGCGGCAAAGTACACGACGAAGGCGATCAGCATGAGCATCCAGTTGGTGAAGAAACCGATCACTCCGAACAGCACGGCCAGCGCCTGGCCGCACGCTGCCGCGATGCGCGTGGCCCGCGCGTAGGGCAGGAACATGGCCAGCACCGCGCGCAGAGCGCGGCCCCCGTCCATCGGGAACGCCGGCAACAGATTGAATGCGACCAGCGCCACGTTAATGGCGATCAGCTGCGTCAGGAAACTGGCCGCGGCCAGATTGCCGGGCACCGCCCACGTGCTGCCCAGGAGGGCCGCCAGCGGTGCCAGCACCGCCACAATCGCGACGTTCACCGCTGGACCGGCCAGGGCAATCCATAGCTCCTGCCGCGGCTCCTCCGGGATCCGCTCCAAACGCGCCAGGCCGCCAATCGGCAGGAGCGTGATGTCGTGAGTCCGGATCCCGAACGACCGCGCCGCCAACGCGTGGCCGAACTCGTGCAGCAGCACGCACAGGAATACGGTCAACAACAGGCTCGTGCTGCCCAGCACCATCGACCACGTCGCACCGGTGAAGAGCTGCGCGGCCACGAGCAGACCGATCAGGAGCAGGAACGTCCAGTGGACGATCACGTCCACCCCAAACCAACGGCCCAAGTGCAAGCCAGATCTCATCGTCGATTCTCCATGCCCTTCCGTATGCCCTTCCGCGGTGTGTCCCGTGCGTCGAGTCGCGGCAGCCGCTGGTGCCCCACCGGCTGCGCCCGCCCACACGCTCAGGCCGGCAACGCACCGCCACTCGCGTCCGCGCGCCGCACACCCCGCCGCGCCTCGCGCGTCCGGTGATGCAGCCGCGCGACCGCCCGCGTCGCGCGCTCCGCCGCCTGCCCCACCGCCGCCATGAGCGCCTCCGCCCGCTCGTTCACCACGACCGTGCCGCCGCGCAAACGCACCACCAGGCGGCAGCTCTTGTCCACCCCCTGCCGCGTGCCGTTCTCGTCGTTGAGGATGACCGTCAAGCCGCGAATCACCGGGGCGAAGCGCGCTAACGCCAGCCGCACATGATCGCTGATACGCTGACGCTCCACCGGAGATACCTGCACGTCTCTCACCAGAATCGCCATTTTCATGGTCTGTCCTTTGCTGTGCGTGTCTACTGTCTTTTTACGGCGATGACCGTGTATTGACAAATACAATATTTCGATTATTCGTATTGGTTTTGACGATGTGTGCGCCGGGCGGCGGCGCGTGGGGCGGGGGGGTGCCGACATGCAATGGCCGAACTTCCATCATCTGCTGTATTTCTGGGTGGTGGCGCGCGAGGGGAGCGTGGTGCGGGCGGGCGACGAGCTGCAGTTGTCGCAGCCGACGATCAGCGGCCAGCTGACGAAGCTCGAGCGAGCGCTGGGGTGCAAGCTGTTTCGGCGGGTAGGCCGGGGGCTGGAGCTGACCGAAGCGGGGCAGGTGTTGTATCGGTACGCGGACGAGATCTTCACGATCGGCCGCGAGATGATGGAGGCGATGAAGGGCCGGCCGACGGGGCGGCCGTTGCGTTTTGCTGTGGGGGTTGTCGATGTGCTCCCCAAACTCGTGGTGCACCGGCTGCTGCAGCCGGCCGGTCAGTTGGACGAGTCGCTCGAGCTGATCTGCCACGACGGGAAGTTGGAGTCGTTGCTGGCCGATCTCGCGTTGTTCAATCTGGACGTTGTGTTGTCGGAGGTTCCGGTCAGCACCCAGACGCGTGTGCGGGCCTTCAACCACCTGCTGGGCGCCTGCGACGTGTTGGTGTACGGCACGGCGGAGCTGGCCGAGCGTGCGCGGCGGGGGTTTCCCGGATCGCTGTCGGACGCACCCTGGCTGCTGCCTGCCGCCGGCACAGCGCTGCGGCGCGACCTGGATCGCTGGTTTGACACGCACGACGTGCGGCCGCAGGTGGCGGGGGAGTTTGGCGACAGCGGGCTGATGAAAGCGTTCGGCCAGGCGGGGGGCGGTCTGTTTCCCGGCCCTGCCGTGATCGACGCGGAGATCTGCCGCCAGTATCAGGTGGAGGCGGTGGGGCGGCTGGCGGGTGTCCGTTTCCACTGCTATGCGATATCGGTCGAGCGGCGGCTCAAACACCCGGCGGTCATCGCCGTTTCGGACGCCGCGCGCCAGACGTTCAGCGGATCTGGATCAGGATGGCGTCGTCGCCGGGGAGTGTGATCTTGAGACCGTCCCCGGTCAACTGCTGCAGGTCCAGGCCGGGCTCACCATCGGGGTTAGCACTGGCGGCGCCTACGGTGTTGGCGGTCATGCGGATCGCGCGCTGCGGGCTGGCCAGCGGGTGGGGCAGTTGATCGGGGTGCAGCACGCACGTGACCTCGCGCGGGTCCGGTTCCAGGTTGGCCAGGAGCAGGTAGGCTGTGCCGGGCCGGCTGTAGACGGCTGCCGCGCAGCGCGCATCCGACAGCGCGACCGCCTGGTTGCGCCAGTCGGCAAACCGGTACTGCTCGAACGCACCGAGCGGCTGGAGCAGCGGAAGGAGCTCAAAGGTCTCGTCGCTGGCGGGCCAGGGGGTGACGCCGTTGAGGAATGCCTCGATGGCGAAGAGCCGGTGGAGCCGGCGGGGGGCGTTGCTGTCCAGAACGCCGTAACTGATGACCCCCCGCGGAATCGCGCCGGCCAAGGACGTTTCCAGCGGCAGGTCCTGCAGGTCCGGCGCGCGATCGGTCCACTTCTGGTATCCCCATTCCGTCGCCACCACGTAATCGGCGAAGTTCTCGAGCGCGAACATCGGCACGGTGGTGTTGTGGATGATGACCAGCCCGTCCCGGCCGACCCGCTGGCGCGTCCACTCCATCAGGTCGAGCATCTCATCCATGTCCCAGTGGCCGGTGGCCGGCGTCTGGCCTTCGCGGTGCGGCTCATGCAGCGGATTCTCGCACTGCAGTGCCACGTTCCAGTCGTAGTAAACGCCGTCGAGCGGGTGGTTCTTGAGGACGCGGTCGATCGAGAACTTCAGGAACTCCAGCCAGCCGGAGCGCAGGCACATCTGGGCACCGAATTCGTGCCCGGGTTTGTAGAAATTGTGCTGCAGCGCTCCGGCCCGGTTCTTCCGCCCCCACACTTCCCCCTGCTCCTGGAACTCCTTCGTGCTCGGATGCAGCTCCTTGTTCGAGAAGTATGTGGCGGTGCGAATCCCCGCCGCGCGGCATTCGTTGAGGACCTGATCGTAGCGCTCCATGTCGGGGTATGGCGGGTAGGAGCCGTCGCGCCAGAACAGGCCGTCATCGTAGTAATCCCCGTCGTTGTGGCAATGGACTGTCTGGACCCCCTGCTCCGCCCAGGCGCGGATCTGCTCCGTCGACACCCACTCGCCGCGGTTGCGATTGAACGTGCGGTGCACCCAGGGCCCGTGCGCGCGGCCATCCTGCACAGGCACCGCCAGATAGCAGTCGAAGATGCAGGTAGCCGGGAGCGGCAGCGCCTGGTCCGGGCTCCACAGCGGAGCGATCGACAGCGCCAATCCGGACGGGCTGGCGCTGCGATCAAGCACGCACTGACCGTCGCCGCGGTGCCCCGTCAGGCCACACTCCCATTGCGCAAGATCCGATCCGACGAACCACTCCAGCCCCTCGACCCCGGGATCGACAAAGATCATCGAACGCGGCACGTACTGCGTCTGCAGCGCCGGGTCGGCAGGCTCGTCGAGGCGCAGCCTGCCCCAGCGATTGCTGCCAAACGCGAACGGCGGGGCCTGTTCCTCCTCCGAGATGCCCTCCCGATAGCCGTATTCGCACAGGCTCGGGGCCAGGACCGTCTGCAGCGGGCAGACTTCGCGCACGCGGCTGCCGGCCGGCGCGAGCAGCTCGCGGCGGATCTTGATGTAACCCCAGCGATATTGCAGCGTCGTCTGCACCCGGAACGCCGATCCGTTCCCGGTCTCGTCCCGCAGCACGCTCTCGACCGTGACGACCTCGTTGAGTCCGTCGCGGCGGTGCGTGACGGTGGGGGCGGAGTCCTGCACGTCGGTCAGCACGGCTCCGCTCTCATCGCGGAGACGCATCGCCACAGGCTGCCGAAGCAGGTTCGCGGCCCGCCCGTGAGTCAGCGCGATGCGGGTGATCGCCCCGCCCCGCTGCAGATCCTGCTCCACCGTGTAGTAGGGAGTGCTCAGCGTCAGCGTCCGTGCTGCCTCGTCGCGCACAACCGTATAGGGCTGCGGCCAGGTGCGGGGTACTGGCGGTGCGGCCGGTTCGTCGGACCAGCCTGTGGCTGGCAGGCAGCACACCAGCGCACAGAGGCGCGCCATTCGGACGATCGCGTCACGTGTCCCACGGCACTGGTCGTGCGCGCCACAGCGGCAAGAATGATCGAGGAGGGTCATACTCATTGTGAGGTCACCTGGAGATCGGTTGTTGCGTGATTCGCCGTTGCCCCGAGTCAGTGCTGTCGACGCACTCGCGATCAACGGTCGGGCGGGGTCAGCACTGAATGTGCACGAGTGACGCGACAATGTCAACCACGGGCGGACACAGCAAATCGCACCCGCTCGGGTACCTTTCCAGGCGGACGGGTTCCGCAGACACGCGGGAGATCCGGCCGTCTCCAGCAGCTCGTGCTGGTCAGGAATCTGCGGTGAAGTTGACCCAGATCAAGGCCTTTGCCGGGGTTGCCGGCAATACTTCCCTGTCGTGACGAGGCAAGAACACACGCCAGACTGTGCAGGAGCATTTCCATGAAACCCAGTGATATTCTCAAGAATGAGCGTCGCGTGATCGAGCAGGTGCTCAACTGCCTGGAGCAGGTGGCCCAGCAGGGTCAGAGTGCGGACCAGTTCGACGCCGGGTCGGCCGAGCAGGCGATCGACTTCTTCCGCAACTTCGCCGACCGCTGCCACCACGGCAAGGAGGAATCGCACTTCTTCCCGGCGATGGAGGCCCACGGTTTTTCGCGTGATTGCGGGCCCACCGCGGTGATGCTTCACGAGCACGAATTGGGGCGTCGCGAGATCGCCGACATGAGCGATGCGCTCAACGCGTTCAAGGCAGGCGATGCCACGGCCCCCGGGCGATTCGCCCAGCACGCCACGGCCTACATCAATCTGCTGCGGGAACACATTCACAAGGAGGATCACTGCCTGTTCACCATGGCCGACCAGGCGTTCTCGGCGACGGACCAGCAGCAGCTGCTGGACGCATTCGCCCTGGTCGAGTCGGAGCACATGGGTGCGGGGACGCACGAGAAGTACCTGCAGCTTGCCCATGAGCTGGCAGATCGATTCGGGGTGACGCGTGTCGAGCCGGTCGCTGGGGGCTGCCACCACTGCAGCAGCCACTAGAGTCGGCGCCGGGGAGCTGGATCCGCGTCATCGTGCCGGCTCCGTGCCGGCCGCTCCCCCCCTGCGAAGT